>JAGHAK010000065.1 GCA_021161565.1 Elusimicrobiota bacterium
AAAACCGGGAATTTTTGTTTTGACTTCACCGTCGGGCGGCGGAAAAACGACGCTTGTTAAATTTTTAAGAAAAAAATTCCGGAATATGATTTACTCCGTTTCCACAACGACCCGCGAACCAAGAGAAGGAGAGCGAAACGGCATCGACTATAATTTTGTTTCAGTTGGGGAATTCAAGAAAATGATAAAACGCGGCGAGTTTATAGAGTGGGCTCGTGTTCACGGGCATTACTACGGCACGCCAAAAAGAAATATTGCCTTGGCGGAAAGAAAAAAGAGGGATATTGTCCTCGACCTCGATGTGAAAGGCGCGAGAAATCTTAAAAAACTTTATCCCCGTGCGAACATCATTTTTATAACGGCGCCTTCGATGAAGGAACTACGCCGCCGACTACTCGGAAGAGGGAAGGATTCTTCCGCCGAAATAAGGATGCGCTTGAAAAACGCAGTGGAAGAATTGAAGCAGATAAAATATTTTGACTGGCTTGTGATAAACGACAGGCTCCGGGATGCGGAAAAAAAAGTTGAATCGATTGTCTTGGCGAATTCCTGCAAGATAAATTCGGAAAAACAAAAACTGAAGTGAGGAGGAGAAGGATATGGCAAAGAAAGATTCGTCTGATTTTGAAGATTTGAAAGACAAAGTTTTGAACAAGATGGTAAATCCGTATGAAACGCTTAGAAAGGGCTTTGAGATTTTTAGCAAAAAGTGGTTGGAACAGCAGAAAGCGGGTCCTCTCGACAAGAGAGATATGGACGAACTGATTGTGGAGTCGCTGGATGAGTCCATTGAGTCGGAAAAGAAAAAGCAGAAGTAAAAGCGCTCCGCCGAAAAATGTTCTGCTCGGGGTCACATCCTCAGTGGCCTGCTACAAGGCTCTTTCTATTGCCAGCGCTCTCAGGCAGAGGGGTCACCGGGTCAAAACCGTTCTGACGCCAAACGCGGCGAAACTCATATCGCCCGCGCTTTTCAATGCGGTCACCAAAGACGAGGTTTTTGCAGAGAGTTTCGCCGAGGGGTGTTTTTCCCCCGATCACATAGCCCTTTCTCGCTGGGCTGATATTTTTCTGATTGCCCCGGCAACAGCCAATACCCTGGGGAAAATTGCCTCGGGCGTCTGCGACAATCTTCTGACAACTCTCGTTGTCTCCAGAAAGTGTCCTCTTTTTGTCGCGCCCGCTATGGAGACGGGAATGTGGCGGAATAAAATTGTCAGGAAAAATGCGGAGATTTTGAAAAGGCTGTCCATAAAAATAATTCCGCCGGCAGCGGGATATCTCGCAAGCGGGTCTTCAGGAACTGGCAGAATGGAAGAACCTGAAAAGATAATCGAAAAAATCGGTCTGTGAAAAAAATTCTTATAACGGCGGGAGCCACAAGGGAATATCTGGATACGGTGAGGTTTTTGACGAACGCCTCGACGGGACTTATGGCGCGGAGCCTTGCCGAAAAGTTTCTAAATGCGGGATTTGAAGTGAGAATTGTCGCCGGTTCGGTTTCCATTTCATTTCCGGAAAGATGCCGTGTTTTTCCTGTTGAAACATCGGACGAAATGCACAGGGCGGCAAAGAGGAATTTCGCCTGGGCGGACGCCGCGATTTTCGCAGCGGCTGTCTGCGACTGGAAACCCAAAGCGGAAAAAAGCAAAATAAAAAAGGGTGGCCGTCTTTTGGTTGAATTTTTCCCGACGCACGACATTGCGAAAGACCTTTCCCGCGCGAAAGGGAAAAAAATCACTGTCGGATTCGCGCTTGAAGACGATTTGGATATAGAAAAAGCGACGGCGAAGATGTCGGAGAAAAGATTCGACTACGTTGTCCTTAACTCCCGCGAAGCGATTGCTTCCCGGACCACCTCGGGTTTTATCGTGGGCGGCGGCGAAGTTTTTTCATTTTTTTCGTCTTCAAAAAAATCTCTCGCAGGTGTTTTATGTGCCATTGTATGCAAAAGGATAAATTCAAGAAATTTCTGCGGCAGTTGAAGGATATGGGTTTCGACGCCATTCCCCGCGTGGAAAAATCTCCGCGGGAAAGCCGGCCTCCGGCGCCGATTAATTCCCCACAGGAGTTTGCCTCGAAAGGGAAACTGCTCGAGGAACTCAGAGAGAAATACGCATCCTGCCGTAATTGTCCGCTTTCGGCGAGCAGAACAAAGATTGTTTTCGGCGAAGGAAATCCCTCGGCTCGTCTGATGTTTATAGGGGAAGGCCCCGGTTTCGACGAAGACCATACAGGCCGTCCTTTTGTGGGAAGAGCGGGGCAGTTGCTTACGAAGATTCTCGTAAAAGGGATGAAACTTAAAAGATCGGATGTCTATATCACGAACATTGTCAAATGCCATCCGATGAAAGATCCAACCAATCCGGAGAAGAGGGGAAATGACCGCCCGCCGAATTTTTTTGAGGTGAGCAAGTGCATTCCGATTTTATACGAACAGATAAAAATTATTCGCCCCGAGGTTATCTGCGCTCTGGGAGGTCCTGCGGCAAAAATCCTTCTGGCGACGGAAGCAGGAATTTCGTCTCTGCGCGGAAAAGTTTTCGAAAGGAAAATTATTCCGTCCGAACCGGATTTTATCGTAAAAATTGTTCCGACTTTTCATCCTGCCTATCTCCTGCGCAATCCCCCCGCAAAAGTTCCCGCGTGGAAGGACTATCAGGAAATAATGAAAATTCTCGGTCTGAAAAGAAGTGACTGAAGAGTAAAAGAGTGAAGAGAGTTATCAGGGTTTGTCTGCCTCTTCCAATCGACGGTTTTTTTGATTATGCCGCGGATAAGGAAGTCGAAAAAGGCGCAAGGATTCTAGTGCCTTTCGGAACGAGAAAAATGGTCGGATATTGTGTTGCGGGTGTTCCGGGTGATTCGCGACGAGAACTAAAGAGCGTCATAAAAATCGTGGACGAAACGCCGCTTCTAACAAACGAACTTTTCGATATTGCGGGATGGATGAAAGATTTTTATTTTTCGCCGTTGGGGATGGTTTTGAAGATGATACTCCCTCCACAGATGACAGGCGAACCGAAGGATAAGCCCCGCCCTCTATGCCACTTGGAAAGGTCTGCTTGGATAAGTAAAACTGAGAAAATTGCGAAGTCAAGGAGAGAAGTATTATTGCTTAGAGGGCGGGGTTCGCAGGATAGAACAGTTGACTTTGGAAATTGCGGCACGGTTTTTTTTGAGGGCAATAGAATAGAGTTTGAGAAAGCGGTGGTTTCGGAAATTTCGAAGCAGATAAAGAACAAAAAAGAAGTCATTTTTCTTGCCCCATCTATCGAAAAATTAAAAAGATGGGAATGTGTTTTCGGACATTTCCTGCATTTTGTTTTTCACTCGAAATTAAAAAATTCGCAGAGGCTCTGGATTTATAAGGCTGCGCGAAATGGCTCTTTCGAGGTTCTGGCAGGCACAAGAAGCGCTGTTTTTGCCCCTTTCGGAAATTTGGGTCTGATTGTGATGGTCGAGCCTGCAGACCGGCTTTTTCTGGAAGAACAGCACCCGAGATATTCGACGTTTGAAGTCGCAAAGAAAAGAGCGAAAATTTCAAACGCGAAACTGTTTTGCTTCAGCGAAGTTCTTTCAGTCGAGCAGTTTTACGAAGTCGAAGCCCGGCGTGCGGAAAGAATTTTTCTGGGCGAGGAAATGTCGCCGAATTTTGAAATTTGCGATGTTTCGCAAAATGAGACGAATTTTCTCATTTCTTCGAATCTTCTGGCAAGGATAAGGGAAAATGTTTCAAATGGCAAAAAATCAGTTGTTTTTTTCCCGAGAGGGGGCTGGGCCGGGAAACTTGTCTGCGCGAAATGCGGTTTTACGGCAACCTGTCCGAAGTGCGGCAGGAACCTCGCGGTTTCGAAATTTCTGCTTTACTGCCCCCGCTGCAGAAAGTCGTATCCTCTGCCGAAAAGATGCCCTTCCTGCGGCGCGGGAGATCTAAAATCGAAAGGAGTGGGAAGAACGCACATAGCCAGTTTTCTGCGTCGGCATCTGCCCGCTGATGTTTATTCCATTGAACTGGAAAGCGGTAAAGGTTCGCAGAAAAATACGCTTGAAAGGTTTGAAAAAACGCGGGCGGCTGTTCTTGTTTGCGACGGTTCCTATCGCGCTGTTTCCGATTGGCGGGACATCGGAATTTTTGCCGTGGTGGACGCTGATTTTCCTCTTTATGGCGGGGACTGGCGGGGTGAGGAAAGAATTTTTTCATTTTTCAGAAATCTTAAATTTTTTATTTCCTCGGCAAACCCTTTAACCGCGATCTTTGTCCAGACGCGACTTGCCGCAGAAATTGTGGAAATGGCATTCCGCGCTCCGGAAATCTTTTACAGGAATCATCTGGAAATGAGAAGAAAATTCAATTTTCCGCCTTATGCCCGGGTGATAAAAGTGGAGATATCAGGGAAAAATTCAAAAAGATTTTATAGCGCGCTTCTCAAAAAAAACGCCGAAATTATTCTGGAGAATACGGAACTTCGTGCGAGGGGAGAAGCGCGATTTGAGGCGACCGTTAAAATAAAAAGCGGAAGTTTTCTTTCTTTCCCATCCAGCGTCAGAGGCGCAAAAGCGCAGGCGAATGAATCTTACTGATTTTGAGGAGCCCTGTAGCAGACGGGAAAAATTGCTTCTTGACAGGAAAAATAATAATTATTAAAAGTTAAGCGTACAAAATTCTGTTTCCCGCTATAAATTAACGGGTTTTAGTAAAATTTTTGGAAAAACGGAGAAGTTAGCGAAACTATTATCGGAATTTCAGAACTTTCAGGGAGGAAAAATGTTTACTCAAAGCCGAGAAGAACTTGAGAAATTGAAGTGGGCTGAGTTGAGAAAAATCGCCTCGGATATGGAAATCAAAAATATCCCGCGGTTGAAAAAGGCGGAGTTGATCGAAGCGATTATCGAAAAAAATGTTTCTGCAGGAGCTTCGCCCCCTACGGAGGAGACCAACCCACCGCCGAATCAGACGGCTTACAGAGCCGGCGAATCCTCTGCTCCGCCGAAGGAATTGAAGGAAGGTTTTCTTGAAATTCTTCCCGACGGATTCGGATTTCTGAGATCGAAGGACAATTCGTATCTGCCCTCGAATGACGATGTCTATGTGGCGCCGATAATCATAAAACGGCTCCGCCTGAGAACGGGCGATTATCTCAGGGGCTACTGTAAGCATCCCTCCATCAACAATGAAAAATACTATTCGATGACGGATATTGTTTCTGTGAATTCGCAAAGCATCGACGAAGAAATAAAGAGGCCTCTTTTCGACAAACTCACGCCGCTTTATCCGAACGAGAAAATAAATCTCGAAACCGCACGGGAACAGATTTCTATGAGAGTTATGGATTTGCTCACTCCCATAGGCAAAGGGCAGAGGGGTCTGATTGTCGCTCCTCCGAGGACAGGGAAGACGATGCTCCTTCAGGCGATTGCCAACGCCATAACGAAAAACCATCCGGAAATTTACCTGATTTGTCTTCTCATTGACGAGAGACCCGAGGAAGTTACGGATATGAGAAAGCACGTTCAGGCCGAAATAGTTGCGTCGACTTTTGACGAAAGTCCGCAAAGGCACACGCAGGTTGCCGAAATGGTCATAGAGCGGGCGAAGAGAATGGTTGAACTTGGCAAAGATGTCGTGATTCTGCTCGATTCCCTCACGCGCCTCGCCAGAGCCTACAATGCGCTTACCCCGTCGTCGGGAAGGGTTATGTCCGGCGGCCTCGAGTCGAGCGCGCTTCAAAAACCGAAGAAGTTTTTCGGCGCTGCAAGAGACACTGAGGAAAAAGGGAGTTTAACGATTATTGCCACCGCCCTTATAGACACTGGTTCCAGAATGGACGAGGTTATTTTCGAGGAATTCAAGGGCACAGGGAATATGGAGGTAAATCTTTCGAGGGAACTTACGGACAGGAGAATATTCCCGACGATTGATATTACGAAAAGCGGCACGAGAAAGGAAGAACTTCTTCTTCCGCAGGATGTTTTGAACAAAATCTGGGTTTTGAGGAAGCTTCTCGCGAGAGTCGATCATGTCGAGGCGATGGAATTCATTGTGGAGAAAATGAGAAAAACTTCTTCGAACGAGCAGTTTCTTAAGGCGATGCAGTCATAAAAATGATGAAAAAAATTCTGTTGGCTGATGATGAACCGTATATAAGAGAAGTCATCAGGGCAATGCTTGAAGAAGAAGGAAAATATGAAATATTCGAGGCTGAAACCGGCGCTCAACTGATAGAAACGGCGAAACAGGTGGTTCCCGACCTGATTGTGGCCGATGTGATTATGCCCGGTTTGAGCGGATACAGAGCGGTGGGTCAGATGAGAAAGGACCCGCGGCTTGAAAATATTCCCGTTATCTTCAACTCGGCTTCCATAAAAGACAAGGAAATGCATGAATCCCTTAAACCAAAAGGGCCGAGTTATTTTCTGATGAAGCCGTTTAAGTATCAGGAATTGATTCCACTTGTAAAGAAAATTCTCAATGAGGAGGCGCAATGAATTTGCTTGTCAAAAACGCGAAATTGAGAGAAAAAAAGGGCCTTGTCGATATAGAAGTGGAAGGCGGCGCAATAAAAAAAATCGCGAAAAAAATAAGCCGACGGTCCGGCAGAGTCATTGACGCGGAAGGCCGGCTTGTCGCCCCGACTTTTATAGATCCGCATCTTCATCTTGACAAGGCGCTTATAAGCGAGGTTGTGCGCGAAAACAAGTCGGGGACTCTCGCCGAGTCGATTGAGATAATCTGGAACAAAAAGAAAAACTACAAAGTTAGTGACATCGCGGAAAGAGCGTGCAGAGTTATGGAATGGGGCATCCTCAACGGCGCGACTTTTTTCCGAACTCATGTCGATGTCGACACAATCGGGGGTCTCACGCCGCTTGAAGGTATCCTCGCAGCGAGAGAAAAAATGAAAGGCCTTGCCGATGTTCAGATTGTCGCTTTTCCCCAGGAAGGGATTATTCAGGACGAGGGAACTGAAGAACTGATGTATAAGGCGATGGATATGGGAGCCGATGTTGTCGGCGGAATGCCTTACAACGAAATGACGGAAGACGACTCAAAGCGCCATATAGATATCTGTTTCAAAATCGCGAAAAAATTCGACGCGGACATAGATATGCATGTGGATGAAGACGACTCCCCTTTTGCCAGAACCCTTCAGTATCTGGCGGCAAAAACAATAAAGGAAAAATGGTTCGGCAGGGTCACTGCCGGCCACACCTGCGCCCTTGCTTCTTACGACGACAATTATGCCGCAAAGATTATCGGGATGTTGAAAAAGGCGAAGATGAATATGATTACAAATCCCGCCACGAACCTGATGCTTGAAGGCAGGCGCGACAAACAGCCAAAGAGAAGGGGCATCACAAGGGTGAAAGAACTGATCGATGCGGGCGTCAATGTCTGCTACGGTCAGGATTGTCTGAAAGACACTTTTTATCCCACCTGGGGTCAGGAAGATATGCTTGAAGTCGGTTTAATTACCGCTCACGCCGCGCAGTTTACGATGCCCAGGGAAATAGAAACGCTTTTCGATATGCCGACAATAAACGCGGCGAAGGTTTTGCGTCTGAAAGATTACGGGATAAAAGAGGGCAATCCCGCCAGTTTCAACATAATTGACGCGCCGACGGTTCAGGAGGCGTTCAGAACCCGTGCGGACAGATTGTTCGTCATAAAAAACGGAAAAATCATCGCGCGGACAAAAACAACCCGAGAATTGAAAAAAGGATGAGAAAAACAAAAATTCCTCTTTGCGATTTAAAAAAGCAATATTCTCGCATAAGGCATGAAGTTGACGCGGCGGTGAAAAAAGTTTTCAAAGATTCCGATTTCATAATGGGAAAGGATGTCTCTTTGCTCGAAAATAAAGTCGCGGAATTTTTCCGCGTGAAGTATGCCGCAGGCGTCGCCTCCGGAACTGATGCTCTCGTTCTCGCGCTTATCGCCGCAGGGGTTTCCCCGGGCGACGAGGTGATAACAACGCCGTTTACATTCGCCGCGACAGTCGAAGCGATTGTCAGGGCGGGAGGGATTCCGATTTTTGCCGACATAGAAGATGACACCTATAACATCAGTCCGGATGAGATAGAGAAGAAAATAACGCGAAAAACCAAAGCGATTCTTCCTGTACATCTTTATGGACATCCCGCCGAGATGTCGGAAATACGCCGTATTGCGCGCGGGAAAAAACTGAAAATCGTGGAGGATTGCGCCCAGGCCTTCGGCGCGGAATACAAAGGCAGAAATGTCGGAACTTTTGGCGATGTCGGATGTTTGAGTTTTTTCCCGGCGAAAAATCTCGGCGCTTCGGGAGATGGAGGAATGATAATAACGAACAGCGCTGGAGTGAACGAAAAAGTGAGCATTCTTCGCAATCACGGTTTCAGGAAAAAGAATTTCCAGATAATGCGCGGGTTTAACAGTCGGCTTGACACCGTTCATGCGGCGGTTCTTCTTGTCAAAATGAAATACATCAGAAAATGGATCGATATGAGAATAAAAAACGCTGCTTATTATTCGAAACTTCTTTCGCATTTGCCGGAAATTGAGGTTCCCAAAGTGCGCCGCGGGGCGAAACATTCTTTCAACTATTACACGATACGGATAAGAAAGGGCAGAAAAAACAGGGATTTTCTCGAAAAATTTTTGAATAAAAAAGGTATCGCCTGCGGAGTTTATTATCCAAGATGCCAGCACCTTCAGAAGTCGCTTGCGGAACTCGGCTACAGGAAGGGGGATTTCCCGAAGTCCGAAAAAGCGTCAGCCGAAATCCTCACTCTTCCGATTTATCCCGAGATGACAGGAAAGCAGATTGAGTTTGTGGTCGGGGAAATAAAAAAAGGTTTGAAACGGGCGGATTAGGGTGAGTTTTTCCTTTTTTGAGAAAAGGTGAAAAAAATATGCTTGATTTCTTGACAAAAATTACTGAAATTGCGAGTATAATATCAATCTTGACTGCCCTGCCGGCAGGCAGGTGTCAGGCAGGTTGGACAGGTGGCCGAGTGGTTAAAGGCAACAGACTGTAAATCTGTCGTCCGTTGGGACTACGGAGGTTCGAATCCTCCCCTGTCCAAATTTCCGCCGGAGGCGGAAATTTTACTGTCAGGGGATTTTGTCCCCTGAAACCCCTATTTATTCTGGGGTTCCAAAGGGGTGATAACCCCTTTGCATTAAAATTCAGCTTTGCTGAATTTTTGCGGGAGTTGCATAGTGGTAGTGCTCCAGCCTTCCAAGCTGGTAGCGGGGGTTCGATTCCCCTCTCCCGCTATATAATAGAGAATAAAGGTTAGCGGAAAAGCGAGACAGCGGGTAGGGATTTCCGCTTTCTATACGCCGATGTATCTCAGGTGGTATCCCGCACTTTTTGCCGGTGTAGCTCAGAGGTAGAGCACCTCCTTGGTAAGGAGGGGGTCGGTGGTTCGAGTCCACTCATCGGCTTGAAAATAATACCGACAAGGAGAATGGAAAAATGGCTAAAGTTGAAATGACGACGATTGCCCTTCAGTGTACGGAGTGCAAAAGAAAAAATTATTTTATCAGGCGGAATAAAAAGAAAAAATATTCGAAGAAACTTTCTTTGAAAAAATACTGCCCGCATTGCAGGAAAAGAACGCTTCACAAAGAAGCGAAAACATAGGCCCGTAGCACAATTGGCTGGTGCACCGGACTCCAAATCCGGGGGTTGGGGGTTCAAGTCCTCCCGGGCCTGAAACTTTTTTGAATCCGGAATTTGCTTACTGTTGCTCTTAGTAGCTGTCAAACCGATAATTTTACCCGCCTTCGCAGAGCTTACTTCGCCGTAGTAGCCTACGGTTACGAAGGCTGAAAAGTCACCCCGATTCATCGGGGTGGATAAATGCGAAAAGGGTAACCCGCTGTAGCCTTGGCGAAAGCGGGTATGCTTCGGCGGGTTCCGCCGAAGAATGTGGAGGTGCCACGGCTGTGAAGCCGTGGGGCTCCACCTATACAATTTTTATCAAATTTTTATTAAAATGACCAAATGAGCGAAAAGATGAAAGTTTTTACGGTTACGGAAATAAACAATCTCAGCAAAATTTTGCTTGAAGAGAATTTCGGCGATGTTTTTCTGGACGGGGAGATTTCCAATTTCAAAAGGCACAGTTCGGGTCACCTTTATTTTTCCCTGAAGGACGAAAGAAGCCAGATTTCCGCCGTGATGTACAGATTCCGGGCAAATTCGCTTAAGTTCAAGCCCGTTGACGGAATAAAAGTCCGCGCGAGAGGTTCGGTGTCCATTTATCCCGTGAGAGGGAGTTACCAGATTCTCGTTCAGGAAATGACGGAAAGAGGTAAGGGCGCTCTTCAGGAAAAGTTCGAGCAACTTTTCAGAAAACTGAAAAGCGAAGGACTTATGGATGCCTCGCGCAAAAGGCCGATCCCGACGCTTCCCAGAAAAATAGGGGTTGTAACCTCGCCGACTGGAGCCGCGATTAGGGACATTCTGACGGTTTTGAAAAGAAGATTCGCCAATGTGCACATAATTCTTTATCCGGTGAGGGTTCAGGGGGAACTTGCGAAAGACGAAATCGCCGAGGCGATTGAAAATCTGAACGTCCATTTCCCCGATGTAGATGTTTTGATTGTCGGTAGAGGTGGCGGTTCTCTCGAAGATTTGTGGCCTTTCAACGAGGAGAAAGTGGCGAGGGCGATTTTCTCGTCTAAAATTCCGGTTATTTCCGCTGTCGGTCACGAGGTGGACTGGACAATTTCGGATTTTGTTGCGGACAGGAGAGCCGCAACCCCGTCCGTGGGAGCGGAAATCGTCGTCGGCAGAAAAGAGGAATTTCTCAAAGGTTTGTCCGTGGCGGCAGAAAGAATGGAAGCGGCGGTGAAAAAGGAGTTTGTCCGGCTCAGCGACAGGTTCAGAAACATCTGTTCGCGCCCGTATTTTGAAAGGCCGGAACTTTTTATATCGAAATTCGAGCAGTCTCTCGACTTCGCTTCGGGAGATGTTCTGAAAGCAGGAGAGAAACTTTTTGAAACCGCTAGCCGGTTGGTTGCGGAATTCGAAAACCGGCTGGACCTGCTTTCGCCCCAGAAAATTCTTTCGCGGGGCTATTCCATAACGACAAAGAAGTCAGGCGTCGTGGTGAAAGACGAAAAAGAGGTTTTGAACAGGGAGTTTATCAGGGTAACGCTGTTTAAAGGTGTTCTGGACTGTCAGGTGAAGAAGGATTTACAGGAGGAGGATAAATGGCTGACGAAAAAGAAATAAAAAAGAATTTTTTCGAAAACGGTCTGAAGCGCCTCGAGGAAATCGTGGCGACTCTCGAGTCGGGCGAAGCCCCGCTCGATGAATCGATAAAACTCTTCGAAGAAGGCATAAAAAAGACAAAGGAACTGCGAAAGTACCTCGAACATGCGAAAAGGAAAATCGAAATAATCATAAAAGAAGGGGAAGTGCTGAAAACGGAGAATTTCGAAGAGAAAATATGACGAAAAGCGCTGATTGGACATCCTTTGCTGGGACTTATCTTCCGAAAATCGAAAAGCGTCTTCGGGAACTTCTTCCGAAGAAACAAAAGTTTGCGCCGCTCTTGGACAAAGCGATTGAATATGTTTTTTCCTCTGGCGGAAAACGAATCCGCCCGCTGCTGTTTATCGCGGTTTATGAAGCCGTTCGGGGAAAAATTTCAAAAAGAGAAGAACGTCCGGTGATTTCTTTCGCCAGCGGCGTGGAGTTTATTCACAACTATTCTCTTATCCACGACGATATAATGGACGGCGACGATATGAGGCGCGGGTTTCAGACTATCCATAAAAAGTTCGGAATGAATATCGCAATTCTCACTGGCGACGCGCTTCTTACAAGGGGTCTGGAAATTCTCTATGAAAATTTTCCCGCCGCGGCGAGAATCGTCAACAGCAGAATCGGCGTTCCGGGAATGATTTCCGGGCAGTCCGCAGATATAGAAAACGAGGGGAAAAAAACAGCGAAAAAAGATGAGATCTTTTATATACATTTCAACAAGACCGCCGCGTTTATTTCGGGTGTCACCGAGGCGGCGGGAAAAGCCGCAGGCTGTGGCGCGCGGATTTTGCGGGGCCTCGCCGATTACGGCAAAAATATCGGCATGGCTTTTCAAATCAGAGACGACCTTCTGGACAGAATAGGCAAAAAGAGCGAATATAAGAAATCGAGGACGGATGAAAAAAATAAAAAGATGACGATTTTGCGGTTTTTTTCTATGGAAGACGCGAAGACGCTCGTCGGGAACTTTTCGGCGCAGGCGTCGGAGAGGATATCCCGTTTGCGCGTTCGAAATCGTTCGGTTTTGATTGACCTCGCTTCGCTTCTGGTTACGAGGGAAAAATGAAAGTTCTTGAAATGATTAATTCCCCGAAAGAACTCCATCTGATAAAAGACGACCTTCTTCCAGAACTTGTCGATGACATTAGAAAAGCGATTATTGAAACCTGCTCCAAAACCGGGGGGCATCTCGCGGGAAGTCTCGGAGCGGTGGAACTGATTGTCGCGCTTCATTATGTTTTTGACGCGCCGGACGATAAAATTGTTTTCGATGTGGGCCATCAGGCATACGCTCATAAAATTCTTACCGGCAGATACAAGCAGTTTTCCACTCTTCGCCAGTTTGGTGGCATTTCAGGGTTTCCCAAAATTTCCGAAAGCGAATACGACACTTTCGGCGTCGGACATGCCTCGACTGCGATTTCCGCCGCGTTCGGGCTTGTCTGCGCGAGGGATTTGAAAAATCAGAATCACAAGGTTATCGCCGTTGTCGGCGATGGTTCCCTGACGGGCGGTCTCGCCTATGAGGGGCTGAATAACGCGGGGGCTTCAAGAAAGGATCTACTTGTTATTTTGAATGACAACAAAATGTTTATTTCGCCAAGAGTCGGAGCCATAGGGAGAATTCTCACTCGTCTTTTTACTTTAGGTCTCGTGAAAAAAGCGGAGGATTCGGTTGTGAGATTTCTCGCGCGGATAAAGACAATCGGCGCCGAGGTGCTGAAAGTGGCGAGAAGAATAAAGGTTCTTCTCTTTCCAGGAATGCTTTTCGAGGAAATGGGCTTTTCGTATTTCGGGCCGGTCAACGGACACAATCTGAAAAATCTCATTTTTATTCTGTCGAGGATAAAAAATCTGAAAGGACCTGTCTGTCTTCATGTGATGACAAAGAAAGGAAAAGGTTATCTTCCCGCAGAAAAAAAACCGAGCAAATTCCACGGCGTTTCGCGCTTCGATATTGAAACGGGCGAGACGCCTCCTCCGGCAAGGATTTATTCGAACGCGTTCGGCGAAACGATGTGCAAACTCGCCGAACAGGATAAAGACCTTGTCGCCATAACCGCGGCAATGACCGACGGGACAGGACTCGAGGAATTCGCGGAGAAATTTCCCAAGCGCTTTTTCGACTGCGGCATCGCCGAGGGGCATGCCGTCACTTTCGCGGCGGGTCTCGCCCGCGGCGGGATGAAACCGGTTGTGGCGATTTATTCGACTTTTCTTCAGCGCGCGTACGACCAGATTATTCACGATGTCTGTCTTCAGAATCTTTCTGTCGTTTTTGCTGTGGACCGCGCAGGTCTTGTCGGCGAAGACGGGCCGACGCATCACGGATCTTTCGATTTGTCTTATCTCAGAATTGTTCCCAACCTTGTTGTCGCAGCGCCCAAGGACGAAAAAGAACTCGGCGATTTGATTTTTTCCGCGCTCAAATACAAAATGCCGACGGCCGTGAGGTATCCGAGAGGCGCGGTGGAAGGGGTTTTATCCGATGAGTTTAACTTTATTCCGATGGGAAAAGCCGAAGTTCTGAAGGAAGGCGGCGATGTTGTCATTATCGCCATTGGCGCGGAAGTTTATCCTGCTATGCTTGCCTCTCGCAGGCTCGAGTCTCGCGGGGTGAAAACTTCCCTGATAAACGCGAGATTCGCCAAACCGCTTGACATCGATTTGATAAATGAATTTTCCCGTAAAGCGAAATTTGTTTTTACGGTGGAGGAAAACACGGTTTGCGGCGGTTTCGGCGGCGCCGTTCTCGAAAATATCGCGCTGGAAGTGAGAGGAAAAGTCGAAATTATAGCGCTGCCTGACAGGTTCATAACGCACGGAAAGCAGGACATAATCCGAAAGGATGCCGGAGTTGACGCTGAAAGCATTTTTCGGAAAATAACTGAGAAAATAAAATGAACGGAATAAAAATAAAAATCTGCGGAATCACAAACGAAAGGGATGTTAAATTTATTTCGATGCTGGATGTGAATTTTTTGGGTTTTAATCTCGTCAAAGGAACGAAAAGATCCATCTCCGAAAAGCGACTCATGGAACTGGCGAGAATCGTTCCCCCGTATATAACATCCGTCGCCGTTATGATAGAGCCTGAAATAAAGGATATAAAAAGAATCATAAAAAAAACGGGGATAAATCATTTTCAGTTTCACGGTTCGGAATCGCCTGAATTTTTGAAAGGCGCGAAGGAACTGGGTATTAAAATAATAAAGGCTTTTCGCCCGGCGGAGGAATCCGATATCGGGGCCGCTGGCGGATTTGTCGATGTCTGCGATTATTTCCTCATAGATTCCTATTCCGAAAAACTTCCAGGCGGCACGGGCGTGCCTGCGAATTTCGATTTCGCGAGAAAATTGAAAGAGTTCGGAAAGCCACTTTTCCTTTCGGGAGGGCTCAATCCGGAGAATGTATCGAAGGCGGTTGAGGAAGTGCGTCCCTTTGCCGTCGATGTCGCCTCGGGCGTGGAGAAGTCGCCGAGAAGCAAGGACATCGAAAAAGTCAGGGAATTTGTCAGAGCAGCGAGGAGCGTATGAGTTTGAAAAGCGAAAACGGTTTGTGGTTCAAATGTTTTTCCTGCAACGAGATTCTTTACAAAAACCAGATTGAGGAAAATTTTTATATCTGCCCCAAATGCGGAAACTATTTCAGAATCGGATGGAAAGAATATCTGAAGATTCTCGCCGATGAGGGAACTTTCCGCCCTCTTTTCGAAAATATCAGAAGCGATGACCCGCTGGAATTCAGGGATGTCAAAAAATACAAGAAACGTCTGAAGGAGACGCAGAAAAAAACCTCTCTTACCGAAGCGGTAAAGTGCGGCACATGCAGCGTGAATCTCCAGAGAATCGCCATAGGCATTCTTGATTTCGCCTTTATGGGAGGAAGCATGGGTTCCGCAGTCGGCGAGCGTCTCACGCTTCTTATAGAAAAAGCGGCTAATTCGAAACTGCCGCTTGTGATAGTTTCCGCCTCAGGCGGTGCGAGAATGCACGAGGGAATATACTCCCTTATGCAGATGGCAAAAACCGCAGGTGCTCTCGCTTTGCTGGCTAAAAAAAGAGTTCCGTATATTTCCATTTTGACAAATCCCACCACCGGCGGCGTCAGCGCCAGTTTCGCTTTTTTGGGGGATGTCATAATCAGCGAGCCGCGGGCTTTAATCGGCTTCGCAGGGCCGCGTGTGATTGAGCAGACAATCCGGCAGAAACTTCCCGAAGGATTTCAGCGGGCGGAGTTTCTGCTCGAAAAAGGTCAAATCGATATGATTGTCACCAGAAGAAATCTGAAAGATGTTGTAAGCAGGGTGCTGAAAATTTTTTTGTGAGGAAGGCGGAAAAAAATGAATAAAAAAAATTCGTGGCAGATTGCCAGAAAGCAACTCGAAATCGTTGCCGAGTTTATCGGTCTCGAACCGTGGATTTATCACAAACTTTCCGAATGCAAAAGGTCTCTGATTGTGTCAGTCCCTGTCAGAATGGATTCCGGAGATGTCCTCTGTTTTGAGGGTTACAGGGTCCAGCACAATCTTGACAGGGGTCCCGCAAAAGGCGGTTTGAGAATTCATCCCAATGTCACGCTCGACGAAGTCAAGGCTCTTTCGATGTGGATGACCTGGAAATGCGCTGTTGTCAACATTCCCTACGGCGGAGCGAAAGGCGGAATAACCTGCGATCCGAAGAAACTTTCGAGAAACGAACTCGAGCGACTTGTGAGAAGATACACTTCCGAAATAGGAATAATAATCGGTCCCGAAAAAGACATTCCCGCTCCGGATGTCAATACCGACCCGCAGATAATGGCTTGGATGATGGACACTTATTCGATGAATGTCGGTTATTCGTCTCCGGGTGTGGTCACGGGCAAACCTGTCAGTGTCGGAGGCAGTCAAGGAAGGCGCGAGGCTACGGGAAGAGGTCTTGTCATAATTGTCAAAAAACTGCTTGAAAAAATTTCCAAAAAACCAGAAGATATAAATATCGTCGTCCAGGGATTTGGCAATGTCGGAAGCGTCTTCTGCGACCTGATGTCGAGGGAAGGTGGAAAAATCGTCGGTATTTCCGATGTTAGCGGCGGCATTTACAGGGAACGCGGACTGGATGTCGGAAAGGTTTTCGAATACTTCAAACAAAGCGGTAAAATCGCGGGTTTTCCCGAAGCGGAGCAGATGACGAACGAAGAACTCCTTCAACTGCCATGCGATATTTTGGTTCCCGCCGCTCTTGAAAACCAAATTACCGACGCCAACGCTGACAAAGTTCGCGCAAAATACGTTATCGAAGGAGCCAACGGTCCGACGACCCCGCCCGCCGACGAAATTCTAAAAGAAAGAGGCGTTGTTGTCGTTCCTGACATTCTCGCCAACGCAGGCGGGGTGACGGTTTCCTACTTCGAATGGGTTCAGGACTTTCAGTCTTATTTCTGGGAATACGACCAGATAAACGACGCCCTTTTTCACATTATGTCGAGCGCGTTCGACAATGTTTGGTCTGTCGCCGAGGCGAAAAAATGCGACCACCGGCTCGCCGCCTATGTTATCGCCGTGAGCCGCGTGGCGGAAGCGGTCCGCCTCCGCGGAGTTTATCCATAAAAATGAAATTTCGTTCGCGTTCTCTGCTGTCTTTTCTCTTTTTTCTGTTTACTCTTCACACTCTGCTTTTTACCTCTTTCCTGCTTGCCTCGGATTACATCGAGAGAATAGAAGTTTCGGGAAACAAAACCGTAAAAACGAAGAAAATTCTTTCGCAGATTTCGTCCCGTGCCGGAGACATTTACAACGAGGATGTCCTTTTGGACGATACGAAAAAAATTTACGACATCGGCAAGTTCGAGGATGTTGTCGTTGATGTCTCCACAGGGACAAAGGGCGCTGTTGTGCGTTTTATCGTAAAGGAAAAGCCACGGCTTAAAAAAATCAAATTCGTGGGAAACAGGCACATTTCCTCATCCAAAATACTCGAAAAAGTAATCCAATCCCGCGGCGACTATTTCGAAACATCGGATATAATGGACGCGATAAAATCGATTCAGCAACTTTACAGGGAAGAGGGCTTTTCACAGGCGCAGATCAGCCATTACATCGGCAAGCCTGATGCCAAAGGGCGAGAGGTTATCACCTTTTACATACAGGAAGGAGCGAAAAGCGTGGTGAAAAAACTCAACATTTTCGGCGTGAAAAGTTTCAAACTGAAAAAAATAAAAGCCCTGATGAAGACGAGGGAGAAAAAAGTTTTCAATTCCGACAAACTGAAAGACGATGTTTCCAAAATCGAAAAATTCTACGGGAACAGGGGTTTTGCCCGAATGGAAATTTCGAAACCCTATGTTTCCTTCGGCGACGGAGGAAAATCCGTGTTCGTCTCGATTTTTCTCTATGAAAACGGCAGATACAGAATAGGGAAAGTTTCTTATTCAGGCAACAAAGTAAAAAGTTTGAAAGAACTCGCCGCCGCGATGAAAGAGACGAAATTCGCATCCGGCGAAATTTACTCCAAAAAAAGAGAAGACGAACTTCTCGAAAAAATTTCTCGGATATACGGCGATGATGGATATCTGAAAGTTCTCATCGACCCGCAGCACAGTTTCAGGGACGGCAAAATTGATATAAATTTCGCCATTTCGGAAGGTCCCCAAATTTTCATAAACAAAATTTTTATCGAAGGCAACCGGCGAACGAAGGATTTCGTGATAAGACGCGAAATTCATGTGAAGGAAGGCGACCCGTTCAAACTGAGCGTCGTGAGGGAATCCCAACGGCGAATTTTCAATCTCGGATATTTTTCGGACATTCGAATACTTCCCACCGAAACGCACCTGCCGAACAGGATGGATTTGACTTTCAAGGTTCAGGAGCAGCAGACCGGAATGCTGACGATGGGCGCGGGGTATTCCTCGACCGACCGGCTTGTGGGCACGCTTCAGGTTTCCGAGACGAATTTCCGCGGAATGGGGCAGAAACTTTCCGTGATGTGGGAATTCGGCAAGCAGAGAAAAAATTACAACATTTCGTTTACGGAGCCGTATCTGTTCGGGCGAAAAGTATCCTTCAATTCGTCGCTTTACAACCTTCAGCGATACAAGGAATATGAAAGCGAGACCATCTCGACGGATTACTACTGGGAGCACAAAAAAGGAGCGAGCGTCGGTTTCGGCAAAAAATTCAGGGAGATTTACAGCCTGAATCTGACATATTCTTTTGAGTCAATAAAACTGACGGATGTCGATTCCGATTATATGATAGAACAGCAGCAGATTGCCGACGAGAGAGGAATGACTTCCAGCGTCAGGACTTCTTTCACCCGCGACAGCAGGGATTATTTCTGGGACCCCTCGCGCGGAAGTTTTCAGAAGATTTCCGAGGAGGTGGCGACCGGTCTTTTCGGCGGGCAGAATTATTTTCACAGGGAAAGGTTCCAGACATCGTTTTTTCTGACGCTTGTGTGGAAACTCGTTTTTGTGACAAACTTCAAATTCGGCGCCGTCCACGGCTACGGTTCCACGAAGGAAGTTCCTGTGTATGAAAGGTTTTATGTCGGCGGCGGAGAGTCGATTCGGGGCTATGATTACCGCGGGGAAATCGGGCCTTACGAAGGCGGGCGTTTTATGAATGTCAACAACATAGAACTGAAATTTCCTCTTGTCCGCGAGAAAAATCAGACGGTTTTGCAATGGGCTTTCTTTTTCGATTTCGGCGGCTGTTGGGCTGACTACGACGATGTGAAATGGGGCTTTGGGGAATCGGAAAACAATTTCAAAAGAGGCTACGGAATGGGCATCAGATTCAAAATACCCGCTTTTCCAGTGCGGCTGGACTGGGCTCGTGGTCTTGACCACAGACAGAGAGAATCCGAAACGCAGTGGTACTTTACCATCGGCGACATATTTTGGTAATATAAAATTATTGGGGTTTTGCCGGAAGCTAATGGAAAAATCAAAAACATCGCGAGCAATTCCGCATGGAAAATGACAAATAAAAGGTGAAAAGTGAAAAAGGTGAAAAGTGAAAAAGGTGAAAGAACCCCCTACTTAATCTCCCCCCTGGAAGGGGGGAGAAAGAGAGGGGGGATTTTCCCTTATCAACTTGTTAACTTATTAACTTGTCACTTTATCATTTTGGATTGTCATTTTGGATTTGCTGAAATTCCAGTAAAACCATGAAAAACTATTCTGTTTTTGCTCTTTTGCTCTTTTGCTCTTCTGCTTTTTGTGAAATGATTTCGACCCAGAAAATCGCGTTTGTCGATATGGACAGGGTTTATGCGAAATTTCAGATGAGAAAACTCGCAGAGAGAGAAATAGACATAAGAAAGAAAAAGTACAGGGAAAAAATAGACGGGATAGACCGAAAAATCCGGCAACTTGAGATGAAACAGGCGTTTCTAAAAACCGCTGTCGACAGCGCAGATATAGGAAAAGGAACGGCAACCGCGGTAACGGTAATCGAATCGACAGTCACAGGCAAGTCAGTTGTCATATCCACACAGACAGAAACAGAAGTTAAGACTTCAACGCCAACTGCAGATTTGGTTTCAACGAAGGAAGTAATCGAAAAGCAGATTGATGAATTGAAGGTAGAAAAAAATAAGATTGAGGCTGATGCGAAAAAGAATTTGAAAAGCATAAAGACAGAATATTCGAAGCAGGTTATGGCGAGAATTTACGATGCCATCGAAAGAGTCGCGCGGCGCAGGGGTTTCGATGTCGTCGTAAACAGAAGCGAAGTCTTGTACGGGATTCCCGAAACCGATCTCACGGACGAGGTGCTGGAAGAACTAAAATGATTCCCCACCAACAGGAAATATTTTTAGAAGAAGAGAGCGAAAAGAAAGGAAAATATAAAGAAAAGAGTTTTCTGAAAAAGGTTGGTGGGGGATGAAACTTTCCCAAATTGCGGAAAAAATCGGCGCTGTCTTGGAAGGCGCGGATGCGGAAGTAACGGGAATCGCAGGAATCGATTCCGCTGGAGAAGGAGACATAACTTTCGTTTCCAATCCGAAGTATTTTTCGAAGCTGAAAAGCACAAAAGCCGCCGCTGTGATTGTGCCGGAAGGAATCGCCTGTGAAAAACCGCGCCTTGTGTCAAAAAATCCCTATCTCGCTTTTGAAAAAGCTCTTTCGATACTGAAAAAAACTTTCAGACCTCCGCCGCCGGGAGTCAGCCCGTCGGCAATGGTTCTGTCGGATGGAATTCCCTCGTCCGTTTCGGTCGGGGCATTTTCATTCGTTTCGAAAGGAGTGAAACTCGGCGAAAATGTCGTAATAATGCCGAATGTTTTTATCGGCGAGAATGTCGAAATCGGAGATGCTTCCGTCATTTTCCCGCAGGTTGTGATAAGGGAAGATGTAAAGATAGGAAAAAATACGGTAATCCATTCGGGCTCGGTCATCGGCAGCGACGGCTTCGGATATGTTGATGAGGGATTCCGGCGTGTGAAAATTCCGCAGACGGGAACCGTTGTCATCGGAGACAATGTCGAAATCGGCGCGGGAGTGACAATCGACAGGGCGACTCTCGAAGTCACTGAGATAGGGGACGGAACAAAAATCGACAACCTTGTTCAGATCGCCCATAATGTGAAAATTGGCAAGAACTGCGTTATTGTGGCCCAGGTCGGCATCGCCGGAAGCACCGAAATTGGAGACAACTGCGTAGTCGCGGGTCAGGCAGGCGTAAGCGGGCATCTAAAAATAGGGAAAAATGTCACAATCGGCGCGCGCGCGGGGGTTATTGGAAATGTTGATGACGGAAAAATCATTTCAGGCTTTCCCGCCCGCGACCACAGGCAGATGATGAAAATTTACGCCGCTTTGGCTAAGCTTCCGGAACTTC
>JAGHAK010000002.1 GCA_021161565.1 Elusimicrobiota bacterium
CAACCAAAATCCCCCGACCCATCCTTCGGATGGGTACCCCGCCCCCTTTAGTAAAGGGGGATGTAGGAGGATTTGTTTTCTTAAATACTCTCCAAACATCAAAAACTTCTCCGCAATCTGCGTAGAAGTCGTAACGTAAAACTCTATCTTTCAACATATCTATCCAGCCATCACCGTCTTTTATCAATCTTGCTTTAAACGCTTCTTTTATTACCATCCTTGGTGTTTCAACTTCAACACCTTCGTAATTTAATATCGCCTTTGCCAGTTTCCACGCAAGTTCAAATGTAAACTCAAATCGCTGAATTGTCCCGTCAATCACAATACTACTTCCGGTTGTATCTTCTGATAACGCTTCTTTGAGTCGTTGCAGTGCTTTCTTAAAATCTTCACAAATATCGTTAATCTTTTCCTGATTCATAAAGGACAACCCCTTTCTCCGTTATATCCTTTTTTAATTGTTCCTTGCCTATATCGTAAAAATTCAATACATCTATCTTCAAAGCAGTATCAAGTTCTTCGTTCAAAATATCGTTGATTATATTGTTATCACTATCCGTCCAGTTCTTACCAAAAATTGCAATATCTATATCCGAAGTTTTTTTTGCTGTTCCAGTCGCTCTTGAACCAAATAGCATTATCTTTTCCGGCTCTTTATAATTCTGGATAACTTTAATAATTTGACTCAGCAACTCTTCGTTTTTTTCTTCTAAATTCATTATGGTTTTATCGGCATAATCGTCACGACAATCGCCTGTTGCGTTTCAACCGATGTAGCGGTCGGCGCCTTGAAATAAGCCCACATCCCTCTCTTTACTCCCGGTGGAATATTCACTCCATCCTGGTCTCCGGCAAATACTGTTGCTGTGCAGGTAACCGGTGCTGTGCTCAGAATATCTTCTGCTCCGAAATCTGTAGCACTCGGTGTAACTGAATTGAATATTACATAAAATACAAATTCATCCGCCCCAGGAATAGTTCCCGCACTCCAGTTCGGTGGCGTCGATAATTTTATCTGATAGGTCGCCGATATATTCCCCGTATTCGTCACCGTCGCGCTCGACGACGAAACCGCGCTGCCACCCAATCCTATCTCCCCGAAATCAAACGACACTTCCGTTATATCCGTCGAAAGAATACCTGCCTGCCCGGTTGCACTGTTTGAAAGGTCGCTCCAGTTCGGAACCTCATCCGCATGCCAGATTTTGAAGTAATAAGTTACACCTGCGGTTAAGCCTGTCATCGCATAAGAAACCTTTGTGTTAGGAGTTACTCCATATGTTGAAACCTGAATTTGCGCATTCTGATACATCCACGCAAGAGTGGAATAGGTTGCATATTGAATCGCAAACTGCGAACCTGGCGGAAGTGGGTCTGCCCAGCCATCATCTCCTGGCATGCTCCAGTCAAGTTTAATTTCACCTTCATTAGTTCCCGGAGCCGCTGTTAAATCCATCACTGCTGCAGGCGGGGTTTCATCTCCGGATAAACTATATCTTATCGTTCGGAAATCATCTGTTGTTCCATTATCAGAAGCGCCTGTAACATAAATATAATTGGAAGTTCCAACAGCCACAGCATAACCAGTATCATAGGTGCCGCCGCTGTATGAAGCAGAAGAATAAACAATTAGATTATTGCTGTATTTTATCGTAAAATATTGGGATGAACTTTGTCCTGTAACAATGACATTGCCTGTGTTATCAATTACAATTCCCTTGGCATAATCAGAACTCCCGCCATTATAGGCAGCAGAAGAAAGAGCCACAAGCCCATTGTCGTATTTTATGGTAAAATAGTCGTATGTGCCTTGATTACTTTCTCCAGTTACAAAAACTTTTCCTGAAATTCTATCAACAACAATGGAACGGGCATTGTCCACATCTCCACCGTCATAGGATTTTGATGCCTCAAGAAGAGATAAATCGTTTGCATATTTCACAGTAAAAAAATCATAATCCGCGCCATTAAAAACGGCTCCTGTGACAAAAACCTTCCCCAATGTGCCAACCGCAACATCATAGGCATAATCACTGTTATTGCTATTATAGTAAACATTTGTTATAGCATTCAGATTGTTGTCGTATTTAATTGTATAATAATCATAAGTGCTATCTCCAGCTGCACTATAACTGAACCCTGCAACAAAAACATTTCCACTGCCATCAATTGCAATTCCATGCGATTCGTCATCTCCGCTTCCTTCATCGTATGTTGCCGATGAAATCATAACAAGATTTGAGTCATATTTCATTGTAAGATAATCTCTGTTTGAGCCGTTGCCTTTAAAACCTGTGACAAAAACATTTCCATTTCCATCTATTGCAACATCATACGCTATATCCTCGTAACCTGAATCATAAGTTGCTGATGATACCATTAAACCGTCAGGTCCGTATTTCACAACAAACCAGTCCGCGGTTCCTGAACCTGATGATTGCCCCACAACATAAACATAAGGACTCCCACCTGAAATTGTATCAACCGCAACACCATACGCTATATCTTTGTAATTGCTGTCATAAACGGCGCCGCCTGACTGAGAGAAATCCCCTGAAAACCCTGCGTAAAGTAAAGAAGATAAAACAATTTGGCAAGCTACAAAAATAAGGCAATTTTCGCTTTTCATTTTTCTATTATATTATAATCTGTTGTCAAGCATTTGTCTACGTGATTTTAGTCACAACTTCAACAGCGCAATTGTGTCGGAAAAATTCCATCAGGAGAGCACCTTTTTTATCCTTTCAATCAGAGCATCCTGTGTATATGGTTTTATGATATATTCACGCAAGCCAAACCTATCGCATTCTTCCTTTACAAATTCCTCATCCAGACCGGAAATAACAATTACAGGCGGCAATTTTACATTCTGTTGTCTGCTAACTTCAATAATGCGGCTGCCGCTTACAAAAGGGAGTTTTAAATCAAGCAAAATCAAATCAAAATTTTCCTTATGGATGCGAGCCAGAGCAGTCGCGCCGTCGGAAGCAAAACAGACGTCGAAGCCATGTTTCATCAAAATAAAACCGTTCATTGTTCTGATGTTACTGTCATCATCCACAATCAGAATTTTTTTTGCCATTTTCTATTTTCTCCCCTGACTTCAAAAACACTCCCGGCGGGAAACTCCATCTGCTCTCCATTCTCTGTTAAAAGCTATAATGAAGACGGAAAATATAACCGCTTGAAGAATAATCGTTGCTATCATCGGTTTCGTCGCTTTTGTCAAAAGTGAATCCCAGCGTAATCATAAGCGATTTTTCCAGATTATAAGTAAATTCCGACGAAACGTTCATTGTTTTTGTCAGAATATTCTCCGATGGTTTTTCTCTTTTTGTGGTCGAGCCGTAAATAAAAACTGAAATTTTTTTGGATAAAATTATATTGGAACTCGCCGAAAGCGAAATATTTTCATCATCTGTATTGTCCATAATATCTGTCGTTTTGTTTGAAGTGTAACCAAAATCAAAAGAAACCTTTTTGGAAAACTTTCCCGAATAGGAAAAAGTCACACCGTTGGTATCAAGGTCGTGGACCGAAGAAGTGGAAGCAGCATTCCTGAACTTTGACTGCGATATCGCAGCCGAAAACATCTGCCCGCCGATATAATAACTGATTCCGTAACTGCCGCTTTTCGTTTCGTTTTCCAGAACAGTTCTATCGTCTCCCCAGACACTGTTTACTCCTGCCGAAAAAGTCAAACTCGGCACTTTGCCCGGCACAATCGAACATCCATACTGATAAATCTTCTGGTTCGTCGTCACAACAGCAGAGTCTTCGTCAAGATTGTCATGGGAATATTGCTGGCTGTAATTCACTCTCACAATAGATATCGGATAAAGGTTTAAACTTCCTTCATAGCCAATTCTGTCAGGATAAACTCCCGGACTTGAAAGATTCAAAAAATCCGGGTCAATTTTTTTGTATTCAATCTTTGCGTCAAAAACTTTCCCCGCAAATTTCGCTCCTGTTGTCCACGCAACCGCAGACGATGACTTTGAAACACCAGAAACATCCTCTATACTCTTATTGCTTGATGCGCACTCTGCGGAAAATTTTATTCTTCTCGCTTCCCATTCCACAAGCGTGCTAATAACACTGTTTTTGTAAAGGTCAAGAGACGGCCCAGGATCTTCTATTGAGTTCTTATCATCGTATGTATAAACATTGGAAATATTCAATTTAAAATTAGCCGGCAGTTTCATTCTTGCATTGACACCGCCAGTATATCGGGCGTAAACACCGTTTGAGGAAGAGTCCCCTTCAGAAGGCAACTGCGTTCTCAGAAAACACCCGGAAAAAGAAAACTTACCCTTTCCATATCCTGCACTGATACCGCGACCTGTCAGAGAATAAATCGAAAGCGGGGAAAAATCAGGCATTACATCTCCGAGAGAAAGTTTATATTTTTCGGAAAAAACCGAAGCGTAAATCGTGTCGAGATTAAAACTGTCGCTTTGAGATGAATACACATTCGAATTAAACATCAGTGTTTTTTTGTAAATCCTGCCAAGAAGATTTGCCGAAAGGGAACTCTGCCAGTCAAGACGCTGGCTGTCTTTAAAAGAATACGCAATGTTGCCGCTGAGATAAACTCTTTTTTCCTTCTTCTTTATGACTGCCGCTTTCACATTGAAATCCCGAAAAACATCCGTGAGAATGTTTTCGCCTTTTTTGTAAAGCATAATTCTGAACTGATATCTGCCCGAATATGACGGTGGAATTCTCATTGGCACAAGGAAAAGGGCAGATGAGCCGGAAGCAATATCCTGAGCAGGCTTAACAGATTCTGTTTTCTGAAGATATTTTCCGTCTCTGGAAAAAATCTCGGCAATACAGGTTATATCATCCTTTTTCCATAAGGATGAATCCATATTTAAAATGAGAACCTGAAACGTTATGTCCTCTCCTGCCTTTGCCGGGTCGGGAGCCGCAACTGCAAGTTGTATCTGGGCCATTGACTGCGCTGAAACCCGTGAACATAAAAACAAAATAAATGCTGCTATAAAAATCTTTTTTTTCACTTCTTTCTCCTGCTTTCGTACTTTTCAAGTGACCTCAAGAACTTTTTCACATCCCTGTTTTTCGGGTCAATTTTAAGAACCATCTTCCAGTTCTTTTTCGCCTGAGAAAATTTTTTCAGGGCATAATACGCCGAGCCTTTTCTCATCAGAGCCATAACATTTTTAGGGTCAATCGCAAGAACCCTGTCGCAGGAAACAATGGCTCCCGTGTAATCCGCTTTGTAAATGGAATCAAGAGCTGACTGAAGAAGCTGGGAAATAAGATTCATTCCTGCTATCAGTTTTATTTTCCCTCTTTCCTCAGGATACAGACCTTCAAAAAACGAAAGAAGACCTGAAATTTGCGAGTCAACTTTAGAATCAGTATTTATCTGTTTGGCGTAAATCATCGTATCAAGCACAATACCGGGTTTGTCCTCGATATACGCCTTTACGGCAATCTTTAGAAATCTCGACACTTTTCCTGCTTTCTTAGCTGAAGAAAAAAATTTCAAAATCTTTTCAATCTTCTCCTTGCTTCTTTTGATTTTTGGATGTGTAGGGTCCATATCAAGGATTTTTTGGGCAATTTCTGCAGCGCGCTTCCACTGGCCGTTTTCCACGAATCCATTGAACGTCTTCTCAAGGGGTGCTATCTCGCTTTTCATTTTCTGACGGGCAAATTCAATCATCTTTTTTGGAGGAATCTGTGACGAGTCTATTTCAAGAATTCTCTGCCAGCAGTGAATTGCGAGGGTGTATTTCCCAGAAGAAAAATATTTTATTGCAGCATCGTAAAGCGACTTTATATTTTCCTCCCCGCCAAAAACCGAACTCGTTATGACAAGGATAGCAACAGCAACGATTATTCTCTTATTGCTCATTACTCGTCTCTCATCCCTATTCTCTCAATATGCTGATTTCAATTCTTCTGTTTTTCTGTCTGCCTTCATCCGTCTCATTCGAAGCCACCGGTTTATACGGGCCAAAGCCGTAAGCAGAGAATCTTCCCGGCGGGATTTTCGCAATATCAATAAAATATTTTATCACCTCAAATGCACGCAGAGTCGAAAGTTCAAAATTTCCTCCGGGCAGTTTCTTGAATGGCACATCGTCCGTGTGTCCCTCGACTATGACTTTGTTGTCCATTTCCTTCAGCGCCTGAGCTATTTTGTTCAAAGCGGAAAAAGATTCTCTTTTAATTTGCGAACTTCCGGAATCGAAAAGCACCGGACTTGGAAGAGAAATTCTTATCTTCTTCGCATCCACCTTAACCGCGCCCGATGCCATTTTGTCCTTGCCGAAAATGTCCGAAATTTTCTGTGCTGCTTCAATTTCTTTCAGCGATTTGGTCTCGCCCGAAACCCCTGCCTGAAGATTTGCGATAACTTTTTCGTAATTTATTCCCGAAGTATAGGCAAATGAGTAAAGAATCAAGAAAAAAATCATACAGAGAAGCATCATAGTCCCATAGGGAATTTTCCAGCTCGATGTATCAAAACTGATCTGCCGCCCCCTTTTTACTCTTATCATTCCAATTCCCCTTTGAGCAAAACAATCTCAATTCTGCGGTTTTTCATTCTGCCTTCCGCAGTCGCGTTTGAAAATCTCGGGAAATACTCTCCATAGCCGGCAGCGATAAATCTTTCAGGAGGAAAACCTTTTTTGACAAAATAATTAATTACATTGACAGCGCGGCGCGCGGAAAGTTCCCAGTTGGATTTGAAATCACTGCTTCTTATCGGGATGTTGTCTGTATGTCCCTCGATAATTATCTTATCCTTTGTCAAAGAAAAAGTTCTTGCAATTCCATCGAGAATTTTTTTTGTTTCGTTTCTCAATTGTGCGCGGCCGGAATCAAAAAGAACGGGAGTGTTAAGCACAAGCCGTATCTGACTTTCGTTTACTTCAATGTCTGAAAATTTTTCAAGACCGCTTCTTTTTACTATTTTTCCGAGGTTTGCCGCTGTTTCTTCCTCCGCAAACTTTTTCAAAACACTGTCCGCTTTCTGCTCAAAAATTTTTTCTTTTTTGCCTGCATTTTTCAGCGCCTTATACATTTCCACCCTTTGTTGTTTGG
>JAGHAK010000106.1 GCA_021161565.1 Elusimicrobiota bacterium
GAAATATATCAAATATTTATCTACACGATTCATTGACTACGATAATCTGAAAAAATTTGTGGTTTTAATCCTGACAGGAAATCATACTTCCACAGCCTTCAAAAAATTCAGGGAATTACGTTTTTGTGATATTCAAATTCCCAACAATTATTTCGTCATTTACGTATATAACAATGGCAAAATATTTCTGGAAGAAATTCAAGAACTTATACGCAAAATCAAAGACAAGAGAACTTCTATCGGAATCGAATTTAACACGAAGCAAACAAACCTAAAAGTCTACATTCAAAATGACGATTTTAAAGAATATCTGCTCCGAATTGTATTCCACTGGAAAAATAAATTCCAAGGTATTGAAACGCCCTGTCTGAATATTTTCGACGAATACACAAAAAAACTCAGCGAACTTTAACGGGAAATAACCGCTCCCATTCCGTTTTTGAAATTTGCGTATTGCCCGTAACGCATTTCATCACGCTAACCGCCTCAGGAGAGGTTATTTTTGCATACAAGTCCTTTATTGTTATGCGTGGCGCCGATCCAAAAAGCGATGGTTCGTCATTATAACGTATGACATTTATGTGATTCTCTGCGACGAATTTCATTCCATCAGGTATAAGCGCCGCTTTTATATTAACATTCGAAGCCGCTCCTGTTATCCGATTTACAACAATAGCAGGGCCTGTTTCATATTGGTTCATTTTCACATACTGAGGTTTCTTTTCAAATTTAACAGGGAAAAAAAGTTTATTGTCTTTTATGTTGTGCGCCCATATCAGAGGAACCGCTTTTTTGCCGTTGTTCGTTAATATGTTCTTATTCTCGTTCCATACCACAGAACCTGTCTTGACGGAAAAACCTAACTCTCTCAGAGAAAACGATCTATCGAATTTCGACTTCAGAAATTCCGCTTTTTCGCTAAAAATCAAGACTCCGTTTCTTCTAAAAATATAATCGCCTTTGTTTTTCGTTTTCTTCAATACCAAAAGCATCACCGTCTGCAGAGCCTGATGGAAAAGAGAGGCGTCATCCAGAATTTCCATAAATTCGATATTGGCATTTTTCATGATAAATTTCCGCAGTTTGGAAAAATACGCGCCGTTGTTCATAGAAGGGGGCAAAACATAAGCCAGATATCCGCCTTTTTTCAGCAAATCGAGACCAAGCTTCACAAAAAGAGCAAAAATATTAACCCTGCCATTAAATAAAAAACCGTATTTTTCCCTTACCGACTCGGCGGGAGAAAACTCATAATAAGGTGGATTACCTATCACAAAATCAAATTTCCCCGAAAATCTCTCCAAAAGAGCATCCGTAAGTTTCAGTTCAGCGGAGGGAACCACTTTCCGCGCAATGTCTATCAGTTTTTTGTCAATTTCCCATCCACACATTTTGGCACCCTTGAAATATTTTCCCGCCGCAAGCAAGAATTCTCCCGTGCCGCAGGCAGGGTCCAGCACTTTAACATTTCTCCTTTTCGGCAGTTTTGTAAGAAGACGTTCAACAATCGACCTCGGAGTAAAATATTGCCCCATCGACTTTCTGTAACTTATATTCGTCTCTGCCAAATATTTTTCCGTTAATCTGTGAAAATCCGATCTTATCTTTTTGCCCATCTTTTCATCGCTTTGTTATTTTTTTCAAAAAAACAATATCCTCAGCAGTGTAGTACCTGTAATTATTCATTGGATCCCGTTTTGCTTTGGGTATCTTACCTGCCGCTTCCCAGTTAAAAAGCGTTTTTTTATACACACCGAGAATGTCCGAAACATCTTTCGCGGAATATCTTCTTTTTGACTTACTCATTTTTCCCTTACTATACTTTAACATAGTTTGACACTTTTGTCAATATCACATCGCTGACGCTCAATTTTGCGTTTTTATTTTTTTTCTGTGAGAATTTCTATCTGCCTTTTCGCTTCCGTGTCGAACTTTGTCCCCCGCAGTTTTTTCCAGTGGTAAAGAGACCTGCTCACATAGGACGCGCGCTTTCTTTTGTCATTTTCGAATTTTGCCAGTTTTCCATACAAAACGGCGAGGTCTCTGCGAATATAAAAATAATTCGGGTATTTTCTCAAACCTTTTCTGTAGTATTCCAAAGCGTCCTCGACAAGTTTCTCTCTCAGGCACTCTCTCCCCATTTCGAGATAGTCCCGCGCAATTTTCAGTTTAGCGATTTTTGCCATCCTGTTCCAGTCGGGCTTTTTGCAGAGCAAATCGGTCGCCCACAAATTTGCCGACGCGAGGTTTCTTCTCAAAAGTTCCCAGTTGAGACACCGCATCGTCCCTTTTGCGTCATAGTAAAAAATCAGAGCGAGACGCCGTCCGAAAACTCCCTGTTTGTTTTCGGGGTCGTAAACAATGATGACTTTTTTCCAGTTTACGCTTTTTCTCGTAAACTCCGTCGCCTCTTTCGCCCCGGGTTCGTCCGTGAAATACCCATCTTCCGGATGGGCCACTTCCGGCGTATCGATACCGAGAAGCCGAACGACAATTCCGCTCGACTCGTCGCTTTCGCCGCTCGTCTTTCCCTCGCCCACTTCGTCGACAACAACGGTGTCCCCGTCGTAAATCCCGTTGACATTCACGATTTTTCTCACGGCTGGGACAAACCAATTTATATACGGAAATCTTTTTTCGTTTATCTCAAACGCCGATTCCTTCACAAGTTTAAGAATCGCGCACCCGCCCAGAGAAAACAACAAAAAGATGCATCCCCCACCAATTCCTCTAAGAAATCTTCTCATCATATATTTGGCATCCATTTTTTACTCTTTTATTCTTATCCTCTCATAACATCACATATTCTCACTTTCTAATGACATCACTAATTGGTGGGGGATCATATGTGGATTTTACAAAAAAAAGTTAAAATAGCAAAACCCGCAAATCTTGACGTTTCGGATGATTTTTGCCAAACTACGATAAAATTGGTTTGGATAAGGAGGGAGAAAATGACCAGTTACAAAGATTTGGGTCTTGTCAATTCGAGGGAACTTTTCAAAAAAGCCATTGGAGGCGGCTACGCCATACCCGCTTACAACTTCAACAATATGGAGCAACTTCAGGCGATAATAACGGGATGCGCCGAAAGCAGTTCCCCCGTGATTCTTCAGGTTTCGAAGGGAGCGCGGAAATACGCGAATCAAACCCTTCTGCGTTATATGGCTCAGGGGGCGGTCGAAATGGCGAGAAAAGACCTGAAAAGCAACATTCCCATTGTGCTTCATCTCGACCACGGAGACAGTTACGAATTGTGCGTGTCCTGCATCGAAATGGGATTTTCCTCGGTTATGATTGACGGCTCGTCTCTTCCATACGACAAAAATATTGATCTAACAAAAAAAGTCGTCGATTACGCTCACAAATACGATGTTACGGTGGAAGGGGAACTCGGCGTTCTGGCAGGAATCGAAGACGAGGTTTCATCCGAGAAATCGCATTACACAAATCCCGACGATGTGGAGGATTTCGTAAAAAAAACAGGTGTGGACTCGCTCGCGATTTCAATCGGCACTTCGCACGGGGCCTATAAATTCAAGGTTAAACCTGGCGAAACTCCGCCGCCTCTGAGATTCGACATCCTCGAAGAAATAGAAAAACGCATACCCGGTTTTCCGATTGTCCTTCATGGATCCTCATCCGTTCCGAAAGAATTTGTCGATTTGTGCAACAAATACGGCGGGAAACTCGAAAACGCGGTCGGTGTTCCGGAAGAACAGCTTCGAAAAGCTGCGCAATCGGCGGTGTGCAAAATAAACATAGACACCGACGGCAGACTGGTTATGACGGCGAAAATCAGAGAAATCTTCAGCGAAAAACCCGCAGAATTCGACCCGAGAAAATATCTCGGGCCAGCCAGAGAAGCGCTGAAAAATCTGATTATCCACAAAAATAAAGAGGTTCTCGGAAGCGCGGGAAAAGCGTAAAATTGCCTGCCAGTCGAAATCCAAAGGGATATGGAACTGCGGCAAAACTATGGGAAAATGCCCGATAGCGTTTTGCGCCGCTTTGCTTTATTTCATCACCTCGGGATGCATTCCGCCTCCCGCAGGTTATAAATGGTATTATATCCGCAAAGGAGACACTTTGTGGTCCGTGGCTCGGAGAAACAGGATTGATCTGTTCAAATTGATTTACGAAAACAACATAAAAAATCCATCGCTGATTTATCCCGGAATGAGACTGCGCATCCCTGTCGCGGCACGTCACAGCGCTGCGAAAACAGCGAAGATGCCGGCGAAAAAGGTTTCGAGAAAACCGCGCGGAAAAATAAAATTCAAATGGCCAGCTTCAGGCAAAATCGTGCGGAATTTCGGGAAGCATGGAATACACAGATATCTCGGGATTACCGTAAAAACAAAATCCGCCAAAATCCACGCTGCGGCGGCAGGCAAAGTTTCTTTTTGCGGAACGGTTGGAAATTTCGGAAAAACCGTGATAGTCAAACATCCCGGTAACTACCACACCGTCTACGGAAACCTTGGCAGAATTCTGACAAAAGTCGGCGAACGCGTGGGCCCTTTCGCGGCAATCGCCACGCCAGGAAAAAACGCGGTCTATGGCGGAAAGGTTTTCTACTTCGAAATAAGATACAACACCGAGGCGATAGACCCGCTCTTTTATCTCGACTGAACCTATGGATAAACTCGATTCCGTAACCCTTTACCTGAAGGAAATCGGAGATATCCCCCTTCTCGACGACAAGGAACTGCTTCGACTTATTCGGCTGGCTCAGAGAGGAAACATCTACGCAAAGAAAAAACTTGTAGAATCAAACCTGCGGCTTGTTGTCTCCATCGCAAAAAAATTTCTTTTTAGACAGAATGTCCTCGACTTGCTCGATTTAGTCGACGAGGGAACCCTGGGGCTTATCAAAGCCATCGAAAAATACAGACCCAAATACGGATACAAATTTTCAACCTACGCCTACTGGTGGATAAAACAGTCCATCCAGAAATCTCTCCTGACTCAGGTAAAAATGATTTATGTGCCGACTTACACCACTTCATACATAAAAAAAGTCATAAAACTGACGGAAAAACTCCGAATAAAACTCGAGCGAATTCCCAACGCGAAGGAAATCGCGCGGGAAATGAACACTTCCGTGGCAAAAGTGGAAAAAATTCTGAAAAACAGGTCGGTCTGGGAAAATGTCGTGTCTCTCGACAAACCGATTGACGAGAACGAGGAAATCTTTCTGAAAGACATAATCTCGACAGACACAAAACCCGAAGACATAATAGAACAGAAGGAAACCCGCAAAAAAATGGAGGCTATTTTGTCCCGACTTCCAAAAAGAGAGGCGACCATTATCAAAATGAGATGCGGCTTCAACGGCGGAAAACCCGCCTCGCTCGAGGAACTGGCGAAAAGATATAAAATAACGAGGGAACGCGTCAGACAACTTGAAAAAAGAGCGCTGAAAAAAATGCGGGTTTATGTGGAAGCGAAAGGTTTTAAATTCCCGGGAGGGTAAAATGACAAACCTGAAAAAGTTAATCAGAAACGTGAAGGATTTTCCCGTGAAAGGAATTCTGTTCAGAGACATCACAACTTTGATAAAAAACGGGAAAGCATTTCGGGAAGCAATCGACGCAATGGCAAAGCATTACAGAAACGAAAAAATCGACCGAATCGCCTGCGTGGAGGCGCGGGGATTCATCGTCGGAAGCGCCCTCGCCTACAAACTCGGCGCGGGAGTGGTCTTAATCAGGAAAAAGGGAAAACTCCCCTCAAAAACCGTGTCGGTCAGATACAAACTGGAATACGGCTACGATTCCATCGAAGCGCATACGGATTCGATTTCGCCGGGGTACAATTACCTGATTCTGGACGACCTTCTCGCCACGGGAGGAACATCCCTCGCCGCGTGGAAACTGCTCGAAAAGAAAAAAGCGAAAATCGCGGGTTTCGCCTTCCTCGTGGAACTGACCGATTTGAACGGCAGAAAAAAACTGCCCAAAAACATCGATATTTTCTCGCTGATAAAATACTGATGGAAAATTTGGGCATCATCGCCGGTGAGGGGGACTTTCCAGTTATCATATCCAGGCAACTTGCCGAAAAAGGTTCGAAACCAAAAATCGCGGCGATTAAAAATCTCACTGACGAGACAATTTCGCAATTCGCCTCAGGCATCGTTTTTCTCAAACTTGGCGAGGTTAAAAAAGCAATTGACTTCTTCAAGACGGAGAAAATAAAAACTGTGATAATGGCGGGCAGAGTTCGCCATGCGAGCATCTTTGACATAAAACCGGATTTAACCGCAGTGAAAATTCTGGCAAGGGCGAAGGACAAAAGAGCCGACACCATTCTGCGGGCTGTCTGCGAAAGTTTTGAAAAAGAGGGCATAAAAATCGTCTCTTCCGTAGAACCGCTCAAAGATTTTCTTTTCGAGGAAAAAATATACACAAAAAGAAAGCCGACGAAAAAAGAAATCGAAAACATAAAATTCGCCGAAGAAATAGCCCACAAAATAAGCGATGCGGACATCGGACAGACTGTCGCCGTAAAAGACAAAGTCGTGGTGGCGGTCGAAGCGATGGAAGGAACCGACGCATGCATCCTGAGAGCGGGCAGAATCGCTGGAAGCGGTTGCGTCATTGTGAAAACGGCGCGAGCAAAACAGGACTTCAGATTCGATGTTCCCGTTGTGGGCATTCGGACGATAAAGAAACTCGCCGAAGCAAAAGCGAGCGCTCTCGCGGCGCAGGCAAAGGCAACCCTTTTTTTCGACAGAGAAGAAGCGGTAAAACTATCAAATGAAACGGGCATTTCAATCATTGGAATAAAATGACACAAACTCTTTTCATTTCGGCAGGAGACTTTTCGGGGGACATTCTTGCGGGACGGCTCGCCGAGACATTTATCAAAAACGGCTGGGAAGTTTTCGGGCTCGGCGGGGAAAAACTCAGGGAATCCGGCGCGGAACTGACAGAGGAAATCACGCGGAGAAGCACGATAGGTTTTCTGGAAGCGGCAAAAAACATCTTTTACTTTCGAAAAGTTCTTTCGAAAACCCGCAGGAAAATAAAAAAAAGAAAACCGCAGGCTGCTGTCGTAATCGACTTTTGGGGGTTTCATTCTTTCCTGATAAAAATCTTGAAGACGGAAAACATTCCCGTTTACTACTATGTAAGCCCGCAGGTGTGGGCGAGCAGAGAAGGACGAGTCAAAAAAATAAGAAAATTCACGGACAGGGTTTTTGTTATCTTTCCCTTCGAAAAAAAATTTTACGAGGCACGCGGCATAGAAGCCACCTACACGGGACATCCTCTCGCCGGAATCATTCCCCTTCCCGATTACAATCCCGACTCAAACCTCATCGGCATTCTGCCCGGTAGCCGCAGACAGGAAATAAAACATCTTCTGCCGCTTATGATTGAGACGGCGCGGGGTCTCGGGGGGAAACACAAATTTGTCTGTTTCAAACCCGAATGGGCGGAGAGGAAACTCTACGGGAAAATTCCGCAGGAATGGAAACTCGCCGAAGACGAAAATTACGAACTGCGAAAGAGACTGAAATTCGCGATTTCCTGCTCTGGAACCGCAACTCTCGAAAACGCGATGCTCGGAATCCCAATGGCAATCCTTTACAAAACATCACCCGGCACATTCGAAATAGCAAAGCGCATAGTGAAGACAAAATTCATTGGAATGCCGAACATTCTCGCCGGATACGAAGTCGTTCCCGAATTCATTCAGAAAGAAATCGTCCCGGAAAAAATCACATCAACGATAGAAGAGATGCTTGACAGAGAGAAACTCCTTGAAAAAAGCGCGGAATTGATTAAAATAAGGACAACCCTCGACACAGGAAATGTCGAGCGAAAAATTTTCGATTTTATATCGGGAAACAGGACAGGAAAATGACTTCTAAGAAAGTGGCCGCTCGCCTTGCGAAATTCCTAAAACCGTATAAGACGCGCCTTTTCGCGGCGTTTGTCTGCATGGTTATTGTAGCCGCATTGAACAGCGCCATGGTTTATCTACTGAAGCCCGGACTCGACAAAATAATCTCGACAAAGAAATACTCCCTTCTCCTGTATTTCGGGGGGATAATGATTTTTATCGTTATTCTTCACGCAGGGTTTTCCTACATACAAAATTATCTGCTCGCCTACATCGGGCAGAATGTAATTATAGATTTGAGAAACAAAATTTACGAACATATGCAGCGGCTGTCTCTTTCCTACTACATAACCCATCCGACAGGTTCCCTTCTTTCGCGGCTCACCAACGATATGATGTATATACAAAACGCTGTTGTCACGGTCCCGACAAAACTAATCCGCGACGGGCTGAGTTGCATCGGCATATTCGCCATACTTATTTATCTCAACTGGAAGTGGACTCTGCTCGCGCTTGTTTTTTCGCCGCTTATCGTTTATCCCATTGGAGTTTTCGCCAGAAAAATGCGCAGAACCGCAAAAGCGACTCAGGAGAAAATGGCTGAAATTTACACTCTTCTCACCGAAAAAATAAGCGGCATAAAAGTCACAAAATCTTTCTGCCAGGAAGGCTATGAAATCGATTCTATGAAAAAGGCAAACCGCGCCTACTACAACGAAATAATGAGGCTTCTCAGGGCGAACGCGCTCCAGAACCCCGTGCTGGAAGTTATAACCTATTCCATTTCCATTCTGGTCGCCCTTTTCGTGATTTACTCCGTCTTTCGCGGACAAATAACCATCGGCGGAGCGACGGCTTTTCTCGCGGCGCTGATAAAAGTCTACGCTCCCGTAAAAAACATGGCTGACATCAACAAGCAGGTGCAGGCGGCAACTTCAGCGGCAGAGAGAATTTTTTCAATTGCCGACGAGAAAATTCAGGTGAAAGAAAAACCGGGCGCGGTGAAATTTCCGGGGCTGAGGAAGGAAATAAAATTCGAAAATGTTTCGTTTTCATATCTGGCGGCACTCGAACAGGTCGCGATAAAAAACATAAACCTTTCAATCAAAAAGGGGCAGATTTTCGCGCTGGTCGGCCCATCCGGCGGGGGCAAAACGACAATAGCGAATCTCATCCCGAGATTCTTCGATCCGACCGAAGGAAGGATAACATTCGACGGAATAGACATCAGGGATTTTAAAATTTCGTCGTTCCGGGAAAAAATAGGAATCGTTTCGCAGGACATTATGCTTTTCAACGACACCATCAAAGCCAACATCGCCTACGGATATAAAAAAACATCGGAAGATGAAATAATAAAAGCGGCAAAACAGGCGGACGCTTACGATTTCATTATGAATCTTCCCCAAAAATTCGACACGGTGATAGGTGAACGGGGCGCGACTCTTTCAGGAGGGATGGCTCAGAGAATCTGCATCGCGCGGGCGATAATTCTCAATCCCGAAATTCTGATTCTCGACGAGGCAACTTCGTCTCTCGATATGGAAGCCGAAAAATTAATCCAGCAGGCGCTTAAAAAAATAGAAAAGGGCAGAACCACAATCGTCATCGCGCACCGCCTTTCGACGGTGAGAAGAGCCGACAATATCGCAGTTATTTCATCAGGAAGAATCGTCGAGCAGGGAAACCACTGGGAACTGATAAAAAGAAACGGCCTTTACAGCCACCTTTACAATATTGACCTTACGGAATGATGGAACGGAAATTCTGCCCGCGCGAAATCGTGGAATGCGAAACGGGGCAACTGCCGGAAATTCTGGGGAACAAAGGGAAAAAAACTCTCCTGATAGGCGACAGAGAAGTTTACGAAAAATACCGTAAAACTTTCGAAAAATCCCTCAAAAAAACCGCGAAAATTTCCGCGGGTTTTCAGGGGGAATGCTGCGAAGAGACAATCGGCAAATCGACGAGCCTCGCAAAGGCGCACAAAGTCGATTTTATTCTCGCTTTCGGCGGGGGAAAAGCGATAGATACGGCTAAAAGCGTATCCGAAAAAACGGGAATACCCCTTGCCGCTTTGCCGGCATCGGCAGCCACCTGCGCGGCTTTTACATCGCACAGCGTGATTTATTCGCAGTCGGGTAAGTTTCTTTACGAAGAAAAACACGAAAAATCACCGGAGACTCTGATTCTCGCGAAAGAATTTCTGATTTCTCAGCCGAAGCGGCTGCTTGCCTCGGGAATGAGTGATGCGGCGGCAAAATACTACGAATTTACCTTTTCGAATGAGCCCGAAAACGACGCGATTTTCGTCGAATTCTCGAAGGAAATTCTCACCGAAATTTACACAAGAGGCAAACGAACTTACAAAAAATTCGAATCCGAAGATGTTTACAGAATCAGCAGAATAAACATAATCCACACAGGAATAATTTCCGCATTCGGCGGAAAGGAATTCCGGTCATCCCTCGCCCACGCAATCGCCAACGGACTCACGCAGATAATCCCGCGGAAGCCTGAACTGAGAAATGTACTTCACGGCGAACTTGTGGGAATCGGAATGTGCTGCGGGCTTTTTCTGCTCGGCAGAACCGACGAGTTGCTGTTTCTTCGAAGGTTTCTCGAGGAAACCGGCGTCTTCGAAGCATTCAGAAAAACAGGGAAAATTCCGGAAAACGATCTTGCGGAAGCAGCGGAATTCGCGATTGAATCCGAAAGCGGTTTCTCCCGCCTGAAATTCACAGCCGAAGACATCGTCTATTCCCTTAAATCGCTGAAACTGTAACAAAACGCTTTTTCAAAGCGTCTAATGGTATGGAAGAAAAAGAACTGATTAAAGGGCTTAAGAGAAAAGATGAAGAAGCGTTCAGAATTTTTATCGGCAGATACAAGGATTCGATTTACAGAATCATTTATTCCGTCGCCGGTGCTGCCGGGGGCGCCGAAGACATCGCGCAGGAAGTTTTTATCGCGGTCTTCAAAAAAATCGGAAAATTCAACGAAAAATCGTCTCTTTCGACATGGCTTTACAGAATCGCCGTCAACAAATGCATGGATTACTTCAGGAAAAACAAAATGAAAACACTGGAATTAAAAGACAATCTTATTTTTGAAAGAGACAATTCCGAAGAAAGAAAGAAAATAGCGATTTCTCTGATATCAACCCTGCCTGTCAGAGAACGTTTCGCAATGACGATGAAAGCCGTGGAGGGCTTCAGCAACGGAGAAATAGCCGACGCCCTGAACACAACCGAAGGCAATGTAAGAATAATTCTGTTCCGGGCGAGAGAAAGACTGAAAAAGGAGGCGAAAAAATATGGAATCACATAAAATTGACGAACTTTTCAGCGCGCTTAAAAGCGTAAAAGCGCCCTGCGGATTCGAGGAAAAAGTTCTGGATAAAATAAACAGGGCTAAAAAAAGAATCTATTCCTTCGCGCTGCGGATTTCTTTCGCGCTGGCGGCGATACTTTTGATTTTCTTCGCCGAATACAGAAGAGCGCCGATTTATCCATCGGACATTCTCATTTCCGACAGCGAAGTCGCAGAAATGGAAAATTCCCTGATAGACGATTTCTTTGCCAATGAAAAATACAAACTCTTTCCATAAAAGGAGGAAAAAGAAATGAAAAAGTTTTTGTTTGCGCTGTTGGCAGCGGGTCTCGCCGCAACGCCCGTTGTCGCCGAGATGAAAGCAATGGGTGAAGAACACCACCCCGAAATGAAAGTGGAACGGCTGAGAGAAAAGCGGCATGCCAAATTCCGCAAAAGGATGGAAAAGCAAATCAAGAGAATGAAAAAAGACCTCGATTTGAACGAAAACCAAGTGAACGAACTCGAACGGATTTTGAAGGACGGCGGCAAAAAAATCGCCGAAATTCGAAAAGAAATGAGAAAAAAAATCCGCGCAATCCGCATTCGCACGGACAAGGAAATCGAGGAAATTCTCACGCCTCAGCAGAAGGAAAAATTCAGGGAATTTAAGAAAAAAAGAAGACAGCGATTGAAAAAACGCAGGGAAAAAATAAAAGAACATAGAATGTTGAGAGAAAAAGAAGAGAATGACAAAGACAAAAACTATATGTAACGCATTAAATTATTGCGTATAAATCAAAAATCAAAATGAAAAAATAAAAATGACAGATTAAAAAGCAAAATTATCTCAGCCCTTATATCAACCATCTCTTTTACTTCTTCAAATAATACTTCTCAGTAGTTTGTCCGTAATAATTCTACAAAACCTCTCTGGGGAGTATATCGTAA
>JAGHAK010000073.1 GCA_021161565.1 Elusimicrobiota bacterium
AACCAAAATCCCCCTCTGTCCCCCTTTTTCAAAGGGGGATGTAGGAGGATTTGTTTTTTTAAATACTCTCCAAATATCAAAAACTTCTGCGCAATCTGCGTAGAAGTTGCAACGTAAGACTCTAACTTCTCGCCTCTAACCTCTATCCTCTTTGCTTAATCCTTGTCTCTTACAACTATTTCCTGCCCTCAGTAGTATTTTACATAAAGCCACAGAATCACGGCAATGACCAAAGCCAGAAGTTTCAACTGGAGATTTTTTGTGATTTTGCTCTTCATTTTGCCGCCTCGAATTCTTTTTCCCGGTAGAGTGCGATGAGTTCTTTCCGAAGTTCCTCGACAGATATATTTCTGGCAAGTTTTCCTCCTCTCGCGAGGGATATGGATGAGGTTTCTTCCGAAAGGACGATTGCCCATGCGTCGGAAACTTCCGAAATGCCGATTGCCGCTCTGTGGCGCGTGCCGAGAATTCTGGATGCGATTTCCTCCATCGTAAGAGGCAGAATGCAACCTGCGGCGAGAATTTTGTCTCCCTTTATGATGACCGCTCCGTCGTGAAGCGGGCTCGTTGGATTGAAAATGCTTATGAGGATTTCGCTGGATACGGCGCCTTCGATTTTCACGCCGGTTTCGATGTAATTTTTAAGGCCGATGTTTAACTGTATGACAATCAGGGCGCCCCAACTCTTTTCGCGCGCTTCTTTCAGGGTTTCGATGATGGCCTCAATCCAGTCGGGTTTTATTCTGAACAAAAATCCCGCCACTTTTCCCGAACCGAGTTTTGCCAGCAGGAACCGCAATTCCGGCTGAAACACGATCACCACAGCGATTACCCCAATAACCCAGGCGCCGGATAAAATCCACGATAACGTTCCTAATTTCAGCAGTCTCGAGGCTATCGTGAGACCTAAAAGAATGAAAATCCCTTTCAGAATGGGAATCGCTCGCGTCTCTTTCAGAAGCGTGAAGATGAGATAGATAAGAACCGCCGTTGCGGCGATATCCACAATGTTGCTTAAATAGGCGTTCCAGTACGTTTGAATAATTTTGGCAATTTCAGCCATTTTTTACCAGCGCCATCGCCTCTGCGCGGACTTTTGCGTCAGACATAAAAACGCCTCGCAGAGCCGAAGTCAGCATCTTTGCCCCCGGTTTTTTTATTCCGCGCATCGTCATGCACAGATGTTCCGCCTCAATGACAACCATAACTCCGAGGGGTTTAAGCGATTTTGCTATCGCGTCCGCAGTCAATTGGGTGAGTCTCTCCTGAATCTGAAGACGTCTGGCATAAATGTCCACGAGCCGCGGAATTTTGCTTAAACCTAACAGAACTTTGTCCTTCGGAATGTAACAGACAGTGGCTTTCCCGAAGAACGGCAGCAGGTGGTGTTCGCAGAGCGAATAAAATGAAATGTTCCGGACGATAATCATCTCACTGTATTTTTCCGTTTTGTAGGTGGTGTTCAAAATCGCCGCGGGGTTCCTGACGCTGTATCCGCTGGCGAGTTCTTCGTAAAGTGCCGCAACCCGCTGCGGAGTCCGTTTCAAGCCCTCGCGCTCGGGATTTTCGCCAATTGCTTCAAGAATCAGTTTTGTCGCCCGAATCAGTTTCGCTTTGTCCGGTTTCTTTGTTTTCATTTTGAGGGGGAACCTCCGTTTCGTCTTTTCTGTATTCCGCGAGTTTTTCTCCTTTGAGAATTTTGTCGATATCCTCGCCTATGAGATTTTCCCTTTTGAAAAGTTCTTCCGCCATTTTATCGAGAAATTCCCTGTTTTCGAGGAGAATTTTTGTGGATTCTCTTTCGGCTCGGGTAATGAGGTCTTTCACCTCTTCGTCTATGATCTGCTTTGTTTTTTCGCTGACGCGCGACCTTTTGGAAAAGTCCATTCCGAGAAAAACTTCGCTTTCTTCGGCGCCAAAAATTGCCGCTCCCAGCCTCCGGCTCATTCCGAAAGTCGTAATCATCTTATATGCGAGTTCTGTCGCTTTCTGCAGGTCGTTCTGCGCGCCGGTGGAATACTGGTCGAAAACGATTTTTTCGGCGCACCGCCCGCCAAGCAGAATTTTTATTTTGTTGAAAAGTTCCTCCTGCGAGGCGAGATAGCGGTCTTCTATGGGCAGCTGCAACGTGTATCCGAGCGCAGGACCCCGCGGTATTATAGACACTTTGTGGACAGGGTCTCCATTCGGAATTTTTTTCGCCACAAGAGCGTGTCCCGATTCATGAAAGCAGATTATTCTTTTTTCGTGCTCCTGCATAACCCTGCTTTTTTTCTCAGGTCCCGCAATAACTCTGTCAATGGCTTCCTCTATGTCTGATAGTTCAATGACATCTTTGCCTTTCCTTGCCGCCAGAAGAGCCGATTCGTTTATGATATTTGCGAGATCGCTGCCGACAAAACCGGGCGTCCTTCTGGCAATCACGCCAAGGTCTATTCCCTTGGACATCTTGACCTTTTGGGCGTGAACTTTCAGAATTTCCTCCCGTTCCTTTATGTTTGGGCTCGGAACATGTATGTGTCTGTCGAATCTTCCGGGTCTTAAAAGCGCGGGATCGAGAATATCGGGTCTGTTTGTGGCGGCTATCACGATTACATTTGCGTTCTGGTCGAATCCGTCCATTTCAACAAGAAGTTGGTTGAGTGTCTGTTCCCTCTCGTCATGCCCTCCGCCGAGGCCCGCGCCGCGGTGCCTTCCGACAGCGTCTATTTCGTCCACGAAAATAACAGCAGGGGCGTTTCGTTTTGCCATCTGAAAAAGATCCCTGACCCGGCTTGCTCCCACGCCTACAAACATTTCGACGAATTCCGACCCGGAAGCGGAAAAGAACGGAACCCCGCCTCGCCAGCGACGGCCCTCGCAAGCAGTGTTTTTCCCGTGCCCGGCGCGCCGTATAAAATGACGCCTTTCGGAATTTTCCCCCCGAGTTTCTCGAATTTTTTTGGATCTTTCAGAAATTTTATTATTTCGAGCAGTTCCTCTTTGACCTCCTCGCATCCGGCGACATCCTTAAAAGTCGTCTGCATTTTTTGCGCGGGTCTTGCTCTCGACTTGCCGAATGAGAAAATCTGCTTCGAACCGCCTCCGGCTTTTGCCATAAGAAAAAACCACGCAAAAATGAATAAAATCACGGGACCGAAATTTATAAGAATGCTCTGAAACCATTTATTCGAGGTTTTTCCGGTGAATTCCACGCCGTGGATGGTAAGATCGGTCATCAAGTCCTTGTCATCGAGATACGGGGTTTTGAATTCTTTCTGCTTTTCACCGTCCCAGTATTTTCCGAAAATCGTTTCGTCCCGATATATTTCCACGGAAATGACTTTTCCCGTTTTTATCAGTCGCTTGAATTTGCTGTATGAGATTTCATCGTATTTCTGCCGCTTCGAATAAACATAGTTCAGATAAAAAATCACAGCGATGACAAGAAGCCAGAAGGAAAATCCTAATTTTTTCACCTTTCACGTCTCCTGTAAACAGACGGCTTGAGAATTCCGATGTATGGCAGGTTGCGATACAGTTGGTTCCAGTCCAGCCCGTAGCCTACACAGAATTTGTTCGGAATGACGAAACCGGTGTAATCGATTTTTATTGGCTTCTTTCTGCATTCTTTTTTGTCCAGGAGAACGCATATTTTGAGCGACTTAGGATTTCTCGTCATAAGGTTTCTTTTAAGATAGGATAAAGTGAGTCCTGTGTCGACGATATCTTCGATTATGAGAACATCCTTCCCCACAATGGATTCGCGCAGATCCATAATCAGGCGGACGACTCCGGATGACTGAGTGGATGTGTAGGATGACAAACTGATAAAATCGAGGATAACGGGAAAATTCAGATGCCGTATTAAATCGCTGAGAAAAACAACGCTTCCTTTCAGCACTGAAATAAGAATGGGCTTTTTATCTTTGTAGTCTTGCGAAATTTTTTCGCCCAGCCGGGCAACCCTGTTTTTTATCTCAGTTTTGGTCAGTAAAATTTCCGAAATGTCGGAATGTTTCATTTTCCTTTTTTTGCTCCTGTTTTTTCCCGGATTACAAAATCGAATCCGCGCAAGGAAAAAGACCCTGTTTTTCCTTGCCGCAGGAAACGGTCTATCTTTTCGACTGTTTCCGAATTCGCTTTTCCTTCCAAAAATTCAGCCAGAAAACTTTTTCTGACGAACTTATTGTAACTCAAATAACGGTTTATATCAAGTTGTCTCCTGCTTTTCGATATTTTTTTCTTTTCGGTTTCGAGAAATTCTCTGAGTTCTTTCGCCTGTCGGGAAATTTCCCGAAAACGTTTTTCGAAGTTGCCGAAATTTTTCCGGAAAACGGGAATTATTTTTCCGCGTATTCTGTTTCGCAGGAATTTCGGGTTGTAATTTGATTTGTCGGTCAGATAAGCAAAGTCCGAAGATTTCAAAAATTTTCTTAGGTCTTGTCGGGTTATCCAGAGCAGAGCTCGCACGATTTTCCGTCCGAACAGTTTTGTTCTCTCGCTTATTCCGTAGAATGAATTGATTCCGCCACCGCGAAGGATTTTCACAAAAATCGTTTCTATGTTGTCAGTCAGAGTGTGGGCAGTGAGAATTTTTCCGAAGTTGTGTCTTCGGGATATCTCGGCAAGTTTTCTGTAGCGGCATTCTCTCGCCGCGTCTTCAATGGACATTTTGTTTTTTTTCGCGAATTTGACAACATCGAAACTGCGGGAGAAAAAGGGCATTTTGAGTTTTTTCGCGAGGTCTGCGACGAATTGCTTTTCCTCTTTCGATTCCTTTCTTAACTTATGGTCAATATAGGCAATCGCTTTCCGATTCGGCAGATTTTTGCTCAGGATTGCCATTGCGATGGAATCTCCCCCGCCGGATATGGCGAGAAGAATGTTATCGGATTTTTTTATTCCAAGCCGTTTTGTTTCTTTAAGGAATTTCAGGATGATTTTTTTTTTGTATTTTTTTGTTTTCATTTTATCACAGCCAGGGGAGAGCAGTTTTTATTCTTTCTTCAGTATACTTCCGAAGTTCATAACCCGAAGATTCCCCAATTTCCGAATCACTTAATCACCTAATCACTATTCACTATTTTCAGTCTCCCCCGTCATAGCCACTGTCCTTCGGACCCGGGGCGCTCACCGTCTCTAACCGCTAATCTCTATTCTCTATATTTTAGCGGTGCAGGGACTCGAACCCCGGACACGGAGATTATGATTCTCCTGCTCTAACCAACTGAGCTACACCGCCAAAAATTTGCGCAGCAAATTTTTTTACCGCAATGGGACTTCGTCCCCTTGAACCCCTATCTTTATCACGGGGATTCAAAGGGGTGGAACCCCTTTGTGTTTAAAATCCGCCTTTGGCGAATTTTAGCAAAATCTTACAAAAAAATCAATATTTTGCTATTATTATAAAATGAAAAAAATTTTTTTGCTGTTTTTTTGCTCTGGATTTTTTTTGAGTTTGGTCCGGTCAGCAGAAATTTCCATTAATTTTTTATCTACTGATTACGATTCCTATTATGACAGTTCTTCGAATGTGATATGGAATATAGGCAAAGAGATGATTTATCTTTCGACAGGAACTTCTCAGACAATTTTGAGAAAATACAAAACTATAGCTTCCGCCGCCGCGAATCCGCAATCGGGCTTTACATTCCTTACAAATGAAAATTGTTTCATTGTCGGTTTTGCCAGATACGCTCCGAGCGGCAACCCGATGGTTCGGCTCTGGACAGACGATCCCGAGGAAAATTCATTTCAAAGAGCGCAGCCATGGGCTGAAATTTCCTGCGGAGTTGGACCTGGTTGGCAGGAACAGGATATCGATTTTCTTTCTATGCTTTATCCTCTTTCAACCGGCAATGAATACTGGATTGCTGTTGTTAAGAGAGATGAAGACACGCAGCAGGGAAAAATCACATCGCCTTCCTCAGGAACAGGTTTTATAACTCTTGAGACGCCATACTGGTATTTGAAAAATGTTGACCCTTTACTGCCTGAAACGCTGGAGGGAATCGGCACAAATCTTATGGGCGTTGCCGACTTGAAGCTCAACCAATTCGAAAGTTCGGGCTATGTTGTCACGAAAGCAGTCGACCTCTTGGCAACACAGGTTGACATTGAAAGTTTTAATGTAACTTTTGATACATCAATTTATATGTCCCAGTTTGACCAGGTTACGAGAACAGGAGTTCTCGATTATAAATTGAGGTTACAGTATATTGTCTCACTGATGACAGCGCCTGTCTGCTACGCGAATTTTCGGATTTCTTCTTCAAGCGATGGAGTAAATTTCGGCTCCTGGCTTGATGAGTTTGCCTCTATCCATTCCCGATACATAAAAATAAAAATGAATCTCGGCACAGGTCACAGGGGCATAACTCCGTTTGTCGATGGAATTTCCATAAATTACAACGCCTATCCGGAAAGGATCGAGGATTCGAGCGTTTTGCCCGCCGACGATTCGATGGTGACCACAGCCCGCCCGCAGTTCAGGTGGAAACCAAGTTATGACCTTGACGGAGACACTGTGACATATAACTTTTCTCTTTCGACAATCTCTGATTTCACGACGGTTGTTTTTTCGACTCAGGTTTTTTCGAATCCGGCTTCGACCTATGTTTTTATCAACTGTCCTGTCGATTTATCGCACAGAGTCACATATTATTTTGCTATTGATATGGCGGATTCGCAGGGCGCTTTGGTTCCGCATGACAAAGTTTACAAATTCGAGACGGAACTTTTGCCTTTTTCTCTTGTGACGGCGAGTGTGGCGGATCAGGAGCGGCTTCTTGCTTCTTCCGCGCAGAACGGAATCGATTTCACTTTTCTGCAGGGGAAGGAAGTGGACTTGACAACCGTTTCCGGGGCTGTCGATTTTCGGGACAGTCAGGGCAAACCTGTTTCATATAATACGATAAAGATTTCTGCCAATGCCTTCAGAATTCAGCCGACCGAAACAATACTTCCGTGCGAGCAGTATTCAATAGAACTCACGACGGCGCTTAAAGACACGCGCGGTCTTAATCTGACGCAGGCGACCCTTATTAATTTTCTCACTTTAAATGACCCGGATGACCCGTATACCGCGGAAGTTCCCGGCGGAAGCATGGAAATTCCGTCCAGCGGAAGTCCTGTCCCCTTCTATCTTCAGCCGGCCGAAATGAAGGTCGCGGATTATCAGACGCTCAGTCAGTCCACAATCACGGCTCTCGCTTCGGGTTACCTTGTGCCGATAAGTTCGGAAGTTGTCGTTTTCGATATTTCGGACATCAACGCGGCGGAAATAAATACTCTACGGGGCGCTCTCTTGAAAATTTTCTACTATTCCGATTCTTTTTCCGTAGGCGGAATTTCCGTTCCGGCGGAAAAGCTCAGAATTTTCAGATTCAACGATAAGACAAATCAATGGGTTTTAGTTGAAGGCGCTCAAAGCGTTGACACAAGCGAAAGAATTGTGTCGGTGTCGGTTACAAAGGGCGGAAAATTCGCTCTGTTTGCTATGCCTGCAAACAGCGCAACTTCAGTTCAGTTGAGAAATGTCCCGAATCCTTTTTTTAACGGCGACAAAACGGAAATTTCATATTACTTAAATGGAGACGCAAGTGTCAAATTGAAAATTTATACACAAATCGGAAATCTTATTTACGAAAAGAGTTTTGCTCCCGGCGAGGTTGGCGGTGCTGCGGGGCTGAACGCTTCGGTTTCGGACGAACTTTCATGGGATGGAAAAAACAGCGACGGGGCAACTGTGGCAAGCGGAATTTATATCCTGAAAATCGAAATAAACTATCAGTCGGGCGGTTCGGAGACAAGAACAAGAAAAATCGGTTTTATCAGATGACAAAAATAAAAAAAATCTTCTTTATACTATTCACTATTCACTGTTCGCTATTTACTGTATTCGTCTACGCCTCGCAGGCAGTTAAAGGTGGCGGTTACCCGGGGGAATACCTTTTAATTTTTTCGCCGACGGCAAAGAGTCTGGCTATGGGCGGCGTTTTCACGCGCTCGGGCAGTTCCCTCTATTTCAACCCTTCGGGGATTTCCGAGGTTTACTCCAAGGAGTTTTCCTTTTTGAGAATGACAACTCTGGTTGGCGGTGTTTTTTCGACCGCTTTTTTTTCTTATCCCCTTTCGTTCCGCAGATCGGTTTCCCTCGGATGGATTTCTTGCGGCATTGAAGGCGCTGAATGGGTTGACGAATGGGGAATCGGCAACAGGGGGACGTTTTCGGACGATAAGCAGGCGTATCTTATCGGATATTCTTTTCCGGGTTCGAGGTATCTGAATGTGGGCATTTCGGCAAAAATCGTCTCGCAAAAGATTTTCAACTACAGCGCGCGGTCTTTCGGACTGGATTTCGGTATAACCTACAAAAAAGGTAAGGTTTTCATCCCCTCGTTATCAATCCAGAACATTGTTCGGCCGAGTTTGAAGTTGACAGATGAGGGAATTCCTGATAAGTTCCCGATGAACGCTCGGGTTTCGTTCGCGTTTCGTTTTTCCGACGGATTTTGTCTCATAACCGACGGTGTTTTTGAAAATCTTATGCCGGATGCGGGTGAAAAAACGTTGAATTACATAAATGCTGGCGCGGAAGTAACGATAAAGGAAGTTTTGAAACTGAGAGCGGGTTATAATTCTGTGAATTTCTCCGCGGGTGTCGGCTTGAACGTAGGCGCGGTGGATTTCGACTGGGCGGTGCTGTTCGGCGACGAGACAAAGAAGATGACCGCGGGTCTGACAATAAGATGGGGCTATGTTCCGGATTTGTGGAAGAAAAAACTCAAAGACAGGGAAAGATTTTTGAAGGATTTTTCGAAAAATCTTGAAATTGAGAAGACATATATCTTAAACAAGGAAAAGGAAGTTGAAAATGTTGTTGAGGATGCGGTAAAAGTTCGTGAAGCGGCGGCGAAAAGATATATCAGAAGTCACGAGTATGAGGCGGCTCTGGATGAAATAAACGCGATTTTGAAGGTTCAGCCAGAGAACAAAACAGCGCTTAATCTAAAAAAAGGCATAAAAAGCGGCAAGTTGAGGGCGGATTTGAGTTACGCTCTGGCTATGCAGTATTACAGAAACGGGGCGTATAAACAGGCTCTTAAAAAGCTGAAAAAGGCGCTAAAGCAGAATAGAGACCACAAAGATGCGCAGTTTCTGAAACATATGGTCATCGCGAGAATTTTTATAGATAAAGGGGAATATTATCAGGCAAAGTCGCAGCTGCTGGAGGCGTTTAAGATATATCCTGATAATGAGGAGTGTCTCACTCTTCTGAACGGAATAAGCGACCTTCTGAAAGCGGGAGGAGGAAAGAGATAGATGGCTGATTTGAGTGTTGTTTTTTCGAAAGATCCGTTTTTGGCTCTAAATGAAGACCACAGGGATATATTCGCGCGGAATGTGAAAATTTTCAGGTTTCAGAAAGGGCAGGTCCTTATAAGAGCGGGCGAATTCGGTTCGACCGTTTACTTTATTTTGGAAGGAATCTGCGGCGTTTTTGCGGCAGGCAGAGAAATTGCGCAACTTCGGGCAGGAGATTTTTTTGGAGAAATGGCGATTCTTTCCGACACAAAAAGGTCTGCTTCCGTAAAAACTCTTTCGGATGTTGTTGTGGCGACGATGACTGCCTCGAAATTTCGCGAAATTTTTCTTTCCGACCCGAAAATTGTCGAGGGGCTGGACAAATATTACAAAAAAAGGCGCAGCGAACTCAATATTTTGCGCAAGCGCGCGGAGGAGGAAGAAAGAAAAAAGAGAGGTGGAAAAAGTTTTTTTTCGAAATTCAGAGACCTTTTTAAAATTCTTTTGATTTTCTTCCTCGCGGTTCCGATTTCGCACTCGCAGAATCTCGAAACCCTTAACAAAATACAGTTTGCCAATGGGCTTTTCGAGGACGGGATGTACGAACTTGCCAGAAAGCAGTTTCTCGAAATTGTCTCATCGGGAGCATCGCCTGCCTCTTCCGAGGCGGATTTTATGCAAGCAGAGTGTCTTTTCCAAATGAAAAAATATCCGCTCGCCTACGACGAATTTCGCAAAGTTTACCGACGAACGTCAAACGATAAAATTCGCAGGAAGGCGTTTAAACGGATGGCGGATTCCACCTACAAGATGTCCCAGTGGAAAACAGCCGTTTCACTTTACGAGAAATTCCTGAAAAAATGGGGTCTCGACGAAGAAGTCCTTTTTTTTCTCGCGCAGTCTTTGAGCGAACGGAAGGATTTTGACAGTTCGATTTATTATTACAGGAAACTTCTCCGCGAGTTCAAAGGTTCCCGTTTCGCGGATTTTGCCAATTATTCGATAGGTTTTGCCGAGATGAGTTTGAAGAATTTCGCGAAGGCATCAGCGTTTTTCGCGAAGGTATCGTCGCCGAAACTTCTCGCTCCGTCGTTTTTTTACCGTGGAGTTTGCCTGCTTAAGACAGGCGATTTTTCTTCCGCGCGCGATGAATTCGAACTTGTGAAAAAAAGATTTCCCGAAACAACTTGGGCGGAAAAGGCATCAGGCAAAATTGCGGAATCTTTTATTGTGGAGAAAAAATACGACGAGGCGCTGAAAATTTTAGACGGCATAAAATCAAAATCGCAGGAAGCGTTTCTGAAATATCTTTTCGGGCAGGTCTATTACGGGAAAAAACTCTACGCCCAGGCAGCAATTTACTACGATGAAGTGGCGAGAAAATTTCCGAAATCGGAATGGGCGGAGAAATCTCTTTTTTCTCTTGGATGGTGCTATCTCAATATGAAAAAATGGGCGTCAGCGCGCAAAAAATTCGCCGGACTGATTCTGAAATATTCTAAAACGCCTTATTTTGTCAGGGCGCAGTTTTTGATAGGGCACTGTTATTATTACGAGGAGGAATTTGACAAGGCAGCCGAAGCGTACGGGAGGGTTATTGATGCTTTCCCTGCCGACAAACTTGTCGCCGATTCTCTTTTCTGGCGCGGAATGTCCTTTATGAAAAGCGAAAAATGGAATGACGCCTCGCGCAGTTTCAAAATCCTGACGGAGAAATATCCCTCGTTCAGCCGGATTTCGAAAGCGTATCTGAATCTTGGAATTGCCGAAGAAAAAGCGGGACGCTTGGAGTCTTCGGAAAAGGTTTTCAAAGGGGGAATAAAGAAGAATTTTCCCGCAGCGGAAGCCGACGACCTTTTTTACGCTTTGGGAAATCTTTATGTGAAAATGTCGCGATTTCAGGAGGCGGTGACGATGTATGAAAAAGTAAAAACCGTATCAAAGATTCCCCGCGCCCGCCTTGCCGCCGCCGGAGCGCTCTTGAACGGCAGGAAGTTTGAAGAAGCCCGCCGCAGATATAGGGAAGTGATGGAGAAATGGAGCGGTCTTCCCGTCTCGGAGGAAGCGGCGTTTTCGATCGCCGTGAGTTTCTACAAGGAAAACAAATGGGATGCCGCCGTGTCGGGTTTTATGGATTTTGTAGCGAAATATCCGGAAAGCAAAAGAATTCCGGATGCTTATTATTTTGCGGGCTGGTCGGCTTTCACGGCGGAGAAGTGGTTGGATGCGGTCGATTTGTGGGAAAAATATTTCGAAATGAAAAAAGATGAGGAGGTCCTTCTTCATATAGGCGATTCTTATTACAACGCTGGCAAGATCGCAGCCGCGCGGGAAACCTACGCGAAACTTATTGCGGAATTCCCGTCCTCGCGTTTTGTGGCGAAGGCTCTTTACAGTTCCGCTCTCGTTTTGAGAAAAAGCGGCGAGATGGAGAACGCGGCGGAAAATCTAAAAAAGATAATTGCGGAATTTCCCGAAAGCGAGATTCTGAAAGACGCGGAATTTCTTCTCGCCGAAATTTATGAAGAGAAAAAAGATTTCGAAAAGGCGTATTCGCAGTTTCTGGATATTTTCGGAAAATTCGCTTCCGATCCTCTCGCTGTGGATTCCCTTTATCGTGCCGCGGTTGCGGCGAAAAAAATGAAAAACTACTCCGCCGAGAGAGAGATTTTTTTGAAATTGATAGAGAAATTTCCGAAAAGCGACTACTTTGAGGAGGCTAATTTCCGTATCTGCGAGACATTTTTCGACGAGCAGAATTATTCTGCCGCTTTTTCGGCAGCGCTTGAATTCAGAAAAAAATTTCCGGGTTCACAGTTTGCCCCTTTCGCTCTCGATATTGCGGGCAAATGCGCCGATAAGTTGAAGGACAGCGGAAAACTGAGGGGAATCAGGGAGGACATAGAGAAAAATTATCCGTTCTCGCCTCCAGCCGCGGAGATTTACTACAAAAGGGGTAAATCCCTTTTCGAAAAAGGCGATTTCGACGCAGCCCTGCCGGAACTGCGCAGAGTAACCGATATTTTACACGACGAAACTTCCGCTGAGGCGCAGATGATGATTGCCAAATGCTTTCTCGCAAAATCCGAGCTTGAACAGGCTCGGCTGGAGTTTCTGAGAATCGTTTATATTTATCCCGATTTCGGGGACCTCTTCGCGGAAGCGCTCTATAATGTGGGTGTGATATATTTGCGGCAGGGGAAGGCGGATGAAGCGAAAAAAACTTTCGGAAAACTAATCAAAAAATTTCCCAATTCCGAATTTTCGAAAAAAGCGAAAGACAAAATAGCGAATAGAGAATGGTGAAAGGTGAAAAGTGAAAAGAGAAAGGTAAAAGGTGAAAGGTGAAAAGAAATACCTTATCAACTTTTCGACTTAGCAACTTGCTTCTTTGTCATTTTGTTTTTTTGTCTTTTTATTATTTTGCTAATTGTTCTTTTTCCTTCGCAGACGAGCAGATTCGGCTTCCCGAAATAAGCATTTTCGGCAAGGACCTTTCGATTTACGGAATTTCGCCGCTTAAACTGGAAATTTCTCCGGATAAGGACAAGGAAAAATTCATTGTGTTCGATATAAAAAAACAGCCATTTCCCGAACAAGTCGCCTCTGGCAGGAAGATGCGCGCCCTCTTTTCGGCAGGCGAACACGGTTTTCTGCAGTCACTTTTTTCCTTCCGAAGCATTTCCGGCCGTTGGGACACGGGTCTGCTTGCCGAAGGTTCCGGCAGGTATCTCGGAAATTCGCGGAAGCAGGATAAAATTTTTCGATTAGCCGGATTTTACAACAAGCCGGATGTCCGGCTGAAAATTCTTCCGTATTTGTTCCGCCGGCAATATGAAAATCTTTCCGCAGGACCCGGCGCGGCAACCTTTTTCGAATTGCCGGCCTATTTTTCAAAAAGTTACGGTGGTTTTTTTTCACAGGTTTTCGTTTCCGCGCAGGCCGCCCGGGAAAAAAATCCCGTTTCTTTTTACGGCTCTCCCGGCGAGGCGAAATTCTTTTCGTTCGGGCTGGGGTCCCGGGGAAGCGCCAGGTGGCGCGATTTTTTTTTCAGATTAAACATCGAATTTTCGCGGCAGAATTGGGACTGGGTTTTGGACGAAAAGGATTTTTTTTCCTTCCGCGCGAAGGTATCGGGCGAGAAAAAACTGGGAAATCTTGAAATTTATCCGCGTGTCGAAGCGTCTTCGCGCGCCGGCGAGAACGTTCTGCTGGCTGCCGCTTCTGCGGCTTGTTTTCTGAAAAACGAATTTGTGATTTCCGGTGGGATAAATCCAGAAATTCTTCAGCCGTCCATTGAAGAGGTGGTGTCCCAAAAGGCCGCGATTCTGAAAACATTTCCTTTTTTGGCGCGCAGTAACTACAAAAATCTCTTTCTGAAAATTTCGAAGCGGTTCGAAAACGCCGATTTCTCTTTTTCGTTTGCGCATAGAGAAACAAGAAATTATTTTTATCTCGACGAGAGCGGCTTGACCTTTGGCGAGTTAAAAACCGCGTTTTTCAAAAGAAACGAGGTGGCTTTTACCGCTGGTGTTTCAGGAGATTTTTGCGAAATCGAATTTCGCGAAAAATACAGAATTTTCTCGGATTTTCCGTCGCAGTTCCGCAATTCCGCGGTTCTTTCGGCAAAAATGAAAATCGGCGCGACCTCCGCCGATTTTGTTTTGGATTCGGTTTCAGGCAACGCCTTCCGCGGCAGTTTTGTCGCAGCCGCATTAAAAATTTGCTATAATTTGTCGCGAGATTTTAATTTCTTTTTTGGCGTTGACAATCTTTTTGGAAATAAAATTTATTATTCGAGATACGATGTTGTAGGAGACAGAATTTTTTCAGCCGGCGCGGAAATCGCTTTTGGAGAAAAAGAAGCGAGAAGTGATGAATGAAAGATGAGCGGATAGCAGAAAAGTGAAAAAGGTGAAAAGTAGAAAAGTGGAAAAGTAGAAAAGTAGAAAAGGTAAAAGAACCCCCTACTTAATCTCCCCCCTGGAAGGGGGGAGAAAGAGAGGGGGGATTTTCCCTTATCAACTTGTTAACTTATCAACTTATCAACTAAAAATGAAAAGTGGAAAAGTGGAAAAGTTAGAAAGTGAAAAAAGATTCCTGCCTGCGGTAGGCAGGTCTCGCGGAGTTTATCCCGCCTGTTGAAAACGGGCGGGACTCGAAATGACAAGGAAAATAAAAAATGGAAAAATGAAAAACATCGCGAGCAATTCTTGCCAGCAGGGCTGTGTGAGCGAGAAATTCGACCCGGTTTTCGCAGCGAACACAGAGCGAGCGATTCCGCTTGCGAGAGCGTCCCTGACGGCAAGATTGCGAGAGATGAAGTGATGAAAAATGAAAGATGAAAAAATTAAATTTTGGATTTTGCCTGCCCGCCATTGGCTTCGCCTTCAGGCGAAAGCAGGCGGGCGATTTGCATTTTAAATTTGCTGCTCTCAGTAGTAAATGGTTGAAGGTTGCAAAATTCTTATAGTAATTAGAGTATGATTGTTCCGATAAAATGGCTTAAAGAATTTGTCGATGTCAGAAGCGCCGACGAAGTTATCGAAATATTGGCAAAAGCGGGGTTTGAGGCGCAGAAGATTTCGAACGAAGCGGGTTTTTCAGGCGTCGTTGCCGCGCAGGTTTTGAAAGCGACTCCGATACAGGGAACGAGGCTGAAAAACTGTCTTGTAAGCGACGGCAGGGAACTCTGTTCGGTTGTTTGCGGAGCGCCGAATGTCGAAAAAGGACAGCATGTCGCTTTTGCTAGAATAGGCGCGCAGCTTCCGGGAGGCGTAAAAATATCGAAGCGCAAAATCAGGGGAGTTGTGTCCTGCGGAATGATTGTTTCCGAACGCGAACTTGGTGTTGGGGAGAATGCCGCCGGGATAATGACCGTTGACGAAAACATTCCTCTTGGCGAAGAACTGAATTTCAAAAAAGAAGAGATTGTCGATGTGGAAATAACTGCGAACAGAGGCGACTGTCTTTCTATGTTGGGTATCGCCCGGGAAATTAGCGTGTTTTCCGGCAAAAGTCTGAAAAATCCCGAAATACCATCCGTGGGACCTGCAGGCGGCGGAGAATTCGAAATTTTTCTTGAAGACGAGAACTGCCTTTTTTATGCTGGCTGCCTCATCGACAATATCGAAGTGAAGTCTTCCCCCGATTGGCTTCGCGAAAAAATTTCCTCGGTTGGTTTGAATCCCATAAACAACATTGTTGATATAACGAATTTGCTGCTTTTCGAATGCGGACAGCCTATGCACGCTTTCGACGCCGGCAGGTTTTCGATCCCGGCAGTAAAAATTTCAAAATCCGCGAAGGGAGAGAATATCGCTCTTCTTGACGACAGAATTGTTTCTCTCGAAGAGGGCATCTGTTTGATTAGAAACGGGGACAAGCCGGTCGCGGTCGGCGGAGTGATGGGCGGGAAGGACACTGCTGTGTCGGGTTCCACAAAGAAGGTTTTTCTTGAAAGCGCGCTTTTCGCGCCCGAGCAGATTTACGAGGCGTCCCGAAAGATAGGAGTTTCCACGCCTTCTTCGGCGCGTTTTGCACGAGGCGTCGATTCCGCGATGGTGAAAAAGGCGCTTTTGCGCGCGGTTGCGCTTATTACCCGTCTTGCGGGCGGCCGAATTCTCGGATTTTTTGAAAAAGGGACACTTCCGGAACCGCCCAAAATAAAAGTGTCGGCGCTTTATGTTTCTTCTCTTCTCGGAAAAAATTTTGCCGCTGATGAAATCGCTGCCGGTCTTTCCGCAATAGGGACTGCGGCTCGTGAAAATGAAGAAGTTTGTTTCACTCCGCCATCCTGGCGCAATGACATCAGGATAAAGGAAGATGTGATAGAGGAAGTCGCCCGGCTCGCCGGCTTGGATAAGATCCAGCCGAAATATCCGCCTATCAGGAGATTGCCATATGGTTATCCGCAGAACATAAGAGTAAGGAAAATTTTTGAAGATTCGTTCATCAATCTCGGCTTTAACGAAATAATAACTTCGGATATGATTTCGGAAGGAAAACTTTTTTCGAAATTCAATGACATCGTGAGAATAAAAAATCCCGTTTCGGAGGATATGAATGTTTTGAGACCTTCGATGATTTTTGGTTGTGCGGATGTTTTGCGGCGAAATGTCGCCCGCGGTGTTTCGGATGTGAGAATTTTCGAATGCGGCACCGTTTTCAGACTGAAAGACGGAATTCCGCGCGAGGAAAAGCAAATCGCGGGAATTGTCACTGGAAGAACCCGTCCGCGGAATTGCTATAAAGATGAGATAATGGATTTCTTTTTCGTGAAAGGTGTTCTCGAAACGGTTCTCGAAGGCAGAACCTCACGCAATTTCTCTTCCGAAAGGATAAATTTCCCGTTTCTCGAGAATGTTTTTCGTTTCAGCAACGGGAAGCCGCTTTTTATGATCGGAGAGATGCCGCCCGACACGCTTAAATTTTTCGGTATCAAAAAGGAATACATAAACAGTCCTGTTTTTTATTTCGAATTTTATTTCGGGAATGTTTCCACAAAGGCCGAAAGTTATTCGCCTCCTCCTTCGGTGCCGCCTGTGATAAGGGATATATCCATTGTTGTTGACGAAAAGATAAAATTTGGAGAGATTCTCGGGTGGATAGAGAATATGAATGTGAAAAATCTTGCCGATATAGCGCTTGTTGACATTTACAGCGGGTCCCAGACGGGCAAAGGCAGACGCAGTTTGAGTTTTCGCTTCCTGTTTCAGGCTGGCGAAACGCTTCTGCAAAGCGATATCGACGCCAGAATTTCCGAAATTTTAAGAAGTCTGAAAAACAAGTTCGGCGCCACTTTAAGGGAAAAGTAATTTTATTCCCTGTTTTCTCGCGATTATTGACAGAGTTTTTTTCTTTTGCTAAAAAACGCGTATGAAGATTGTCGATTATGGGGACATTTTGTCCGCATTGCGCAGGGATAGAAAAGTTTACGCCGGAAAAAATTACAAGATTACTCCTGAAGCGAAGGAAGCGGCGAAGCGGCTGAATGTGGAGATTCTCAAAGGAGGAAAACAAATGAGGCAAACCATCATTGCGGGTAACTGGAAAATGAACAGGGATTTGAACGAGTCGGTTGCTCTTGCTTCCGAAATTGTAAAAGGAATTAACGTCCTCAAAAATCGGATTGTCGTTTTGTGCCCGCCGTTCACTTCTCTTGCTGCGGTTTCGCAGATTTTAAAAGGCAAATCCGGAGTTTTTTCCGGAGCGCAAAACGCTTATTTCGAGGAAAGCGGGGCTTTCACAGGGGAAATTTCGACGAAGATGATCAAGTCGGTCGGAGCGGATTTTGTGATACTGGGTCATTCCGAAAGGCGCAAGTATTTTGATGAATCGGACGATTTTATAAACAAGAAGGTTAAAAAAGTCATTTCCGCCGGTCTCAGAGCGATTCTTTGTGTTGGCGAAACTCTCGAGGAGAGGGAAAATCACAGGGAAGAGATGGTGGTTAAAAGGCAGATACAGGGTGGTCTCGCGGGCATTTCTCAGGACGAGATGAAAAGCGTTGTTGTTGCCTATGAGCCGGTGTGGGCGATTGGGACGGGAAAAACCGCGACGCCGGAAATTACCCAGAAAATGCATGAATTTATAAGACGTCGAATTCTGGAAATTTTCGGTGCGGAAACAGCCGAAAGCACATCTGTTCTGTACGGCGGTTCAATAAAGCCGGGTAATGTCAAGGGTCTTATGGAATGCCCTGATATCGATGGCGGTCTTGTGGGGGGGGCGAGTCTGAAATCGGAAGATTTTCTGAAAATTATTTATTTTGACAGATGACGATTGACTGGAAGAAACTGGTTGACGAGATTGAGGTGAAAGTGCGAAGGTCGCGCAAACCGGTTCTTTGCAATGTATCAAACAGACATTTGCATCTGACGGATGAAGTTTTGAAGCAGCTTTTCGGAAGTTCCTATTATCTGCGGAAAATGAAGGATTTGGTCCAGCCCGGCGAATTCGCCTCAAAAGAGACGGTTGAGATTGTGGGTCCGAAAGGCGGAATAAAGAATGTGAGAGTTCTCGGACCTGTGCGGAAATTTACACAGGTTGAGATTTCGCGGTCGGACTGCTTTCGTCTCGGGCTCAATGCGCCTGTCAGGGATTCGGGGGACATAAAGGGGTCGTCTCCGATAAAAATTATAGGTCCGCAGGGAGAGGTGGATTTGAGCGAGGGTTGTATTGTCGCCAGGCGGCATATACATATGACTCCCCGGGATGCCGAAGAGTTGGAAGTAAAGCATGGACAAATTGTCCGCGTTGAATTTCAGGGCAGCCGCGGTGGAATTCTTGACGGAGTCGTTGTGAGGGTGTCGTCCAAATACGCGCTGGAATGCCATATTGATATTGACGAAGCGAACGCTTTTGATTTCAAAAGCGGAGGAAATGTTTATATTGTATGATGGGGAAACGAAGGAATTTATGGGAGGTTGATTATGTCAGATTATCCGACAGAAGCGCTGGGAATGATTGAGACAAAAGGTCTTGTGGCTTTGATTGAAGCGGCAGACGCTATGGTGAAAGCGGCGAGAGTGAAACTCGTCGGTTACGATAAAATCGGCGGCGGTTATGTGACCGTTTGCGTCCGTGGCGAAGTTGCAGCCTGTCGGGCGGCCTGCGAAGCGGGTTCGGCGGCGGCGCAGAGAGTGGGAGAACTCGTTTCCGTACATGTGATACCTCAGCCGCATTCGGATCTTGAAGGAAAACTCCCGATTTCTCTTCCGGAAACAAAGAAGAAATAAGAATCGGTTTTTGCTTTAGCGCAGAAATAGCGTAGTTTGTTTTATGTCGGCGCTTGGAATGGTTGAAACAAGGGGGCTGATAGGCCTTATTGTTGCGGCAGACGCGATGGCAAAAGCGGCAAAAGTGGAAATTTTGAATACAGCGAAAACAGGCGATGGATATACAACGGTTTTTGTGAGAGGAGATGTTGCTTCCTGCCAGTCCGCCTGCGAAGCGGGCGCCCTTGAAGCGGATAAAATAGGCGAACTTGTTTCCGTGCATGTGATACCTCAGCCGGCTGGCGGCTTGAAGAGCCGCTGGGCGGATGTGGTGTCAGGAAAATCCCCTTGCTAATCAGGGGGAAGGGAGGTGTTTGATGCAATTTGCTCGTGTAATAGGAAATTGCGTGGCAACGACCAAAGACGAGAAACTGCCCCGCGAAAAATTGCTTGTCATACAGCCTGTTGACCTTACTTTCAGTCAGCCAAAGGGAACGCCGTTGGTGGGTATCGATGTCGTCGGAGCGGGAGTCGGTGAGCTCGTTCTTTTTGTCTCGGGTTCATCCGCGCGCCAAACGCGGCTTACGGAGAACAGGCCGACAGACTGCACGATAATGGCTATCGTCGATTATGTGGAAAAAGAAGGCAAAACGATATTTTCGAAGCATAAGGAAAAATAATCTACGATAGAAAGAGTTTGTTTTTGTGGCGCGCGCAAGAATGGGGAATAAGCCCTTTGGGACAAATTAAGAGGAAATATAGCGGAGCAAAGCGGGGAGGCTATATGGACAGAGAGCAGATAGAAAGAGTTGTTGAAGAAGTGATGAAAAGGATTTCGCCGGCAATCTCGTCAGTATCACCTCCAGCGGAAGCAGGTCCTTTGTTTGACACGATGGAAGAGGCGATTGAAGCGAGCGGCAAAGCGCAGAAATTTTTTCAGCAGCAGGGGATCGAAAAAAGGAAAGAAATTATTTCTGCCATCAGGACGGCTGCCCGGGAATATGCCGAGATTCTTGCCAGGGAGGCGGCCTCTGAAACGAAAATGGGCAGGGCTGAGGACAAAGTCCAAAAAAACCTCCTTGCTGCCAACAAAACCCCCGGTGTTGAGGATGTTCAGCCTTCCGCTTTTACGGGAGACCGCGGACTTACTCTTGTCGAATATGGCCCTTATGGCGTGATAGGTTCCATTATCCCGTCCACCAACCCGACTTCCTCGGTTATAAACAACGCGATAAGCATTCTTTCCGGCGGCAATTCCGTCGTTTTCGCCCCGCACCCTGCCGCTAAGAAATGTTCGCTTAAAGCGATAACGATTTTACAGGATGCTGTTTCCCGCGCCGGCGGTCCCCCCGCTCTGATATCGGCGATGAAAGAACCTTCTCTTAAAGGCGCGGAGATGCTTTTTGACGACCCGCGAGTGAAACTGCTGGCGGTTACGGGAGGTCCTGCGGTTGTGAAAAGAGCGATGAAAAGCGAGAAAAAAGTTATTGCGGCAGGTCCGGGCAATCCTCCCGTTGTTGTGGATGAAACCGCTGTTTTCCCGAAGTGCGCTCAGGATGTGATAACAGGAGCGTCTTTCGACAACGGAGTGCTCTGCACGGCGGAGAAAGAGGTTTTTGTTTGCGCTGCGGCTTGGGATAAATTTGTCGAGTCGATGAGAGGCGATTCCCGCGCGTTCGAACTGACGACGAGCCAGATGGATGCTGTGGCATCCGTGGCGATAAAGGAGCCGGCGACTCCGGAGAAATCCGAAGGAGTCGTCAACAGGGACTTTGTTGGCAGGAACGCTTCGGTTATAGCTAAAGCCGTGGGTTTGAGCGTTCCGGAGACGACGCGCCTTCTGTGGGGAATCGTGCCAGTAGAACATCCTTATGTGTGGACGGAGCAGTTGATGCCTGTCTTGCCGGTTTCGAAGATCGCGGATATCGAGGAAGCGGTTTCTCTGAGCGTGAAGGCGGAAGGGTTAAACCGCCACACAGCGATTATGCATTCCCTTAATGTGGAAAATCTGTCGAAAATGGCTCGGGCGATGCAGTGTTCCATTTTTGTGAAAAACGGGCCGTCTCTGATGGGGCTTGGGATGGGCGAGGGTTACGCCACTCTCACAATCGCGACACCCACGGGGGAAGGGTTGACGAAGGCGAAGGATTTTACGAGGGAATTGCGCTGCTGCCTCGTGGATTATTTCAGAATCGTGTGATGAAGGTTAAATTCACAAAACACGCGTTGTTGAAATTTGAAATTCTGAAACAGCATAAATGCTTGATTTCAAAGAGTAAAGTCATAGATGCTGTAAAGAATCCTCAAAAGATTTTGGATGGGCAAAAAAGCAGAAAAATAGCTCAAAAGGATTTGGATGATACGCATTTGCTCAGGGTGATTTACGAAGAGGAAAGCGGATGTAAAATTATTGTGACTTTTTATCCAGGGAGGAAAAAATTCTATGAAACTTAGTTATGACAGGGAAACAGATGTGCTGATTGTTAAAATTTCGAACCAGGCGGTGGATTACGCCGAGGAAATGGGAAATGTTATAGTTCATTTTTCGAAAAAGGGGAAACCTGTTTTTCTTGAAATTCTCGACGCGAGCGAATTTTTGTCTGCGGCGATGAAAGTGGGAATAAAATCGAAAAGGAAAAAAGTTGTCAGTTTGCGTGTTTAGAATTTTACATCCTCTATCGGCAAGCAAAGTCCGTGTTTGTATTTTAGCGGTTTTATGATTATTGAAAGGCTTGATTACGGAAAGGATTTGACGGACGAGATTAAGCGAATTTGCGAGAAGAGAAAAATAAAAACGGGTTGTTTTTTCGCAGTCGGTGCTTTGAAAAATCTTGTTTACGGTTTCTATGACCAGAGGAGAAAGAGATACAAGAAAATAAAATTTTCCCGGCCCTGTGAAATTTCCTCCTGCCTCGGGAATATTTCTCTGTTGGACGGCGAAGTTTTTGTTCACGCCCACATTAATTTCGCCGACGAGAAAGGGGCTGTTCGAGGGGGACATCTCTTTGAAAGCGAGATTTTTGCGGGGGAAATTGCGATTTTCCCGCACAGAAAAATTTTGAAAAGGAAGTTTGATAAAAAAACGGGCTTGAAATTATGGCGTTGAAAAAGGAAGAAGTCGTTAGAAAAGTCAGAGACGCCGGCGTTGTCGGCGGCGGCGGCGCGGGTTTCCCCACGCATGTGAAAATTTCCGCCGAAGCGGATTTTGTGATTGCCAACGGCGCGGAATGCGAGCCGATTTTGCGGACAGACCAGTATTTGATGGTTGAGAAAAATTCCGAGATTCTGAGGGGTCTTGAAATTGTCAGGGATATTTCCTCCGCCCAGACGGGTTTTGTGGCGCTGAAATCGAAATACAAAAAGGCGGTTGAACTTTTCAGAAAAAACAGAAAGCCGGGAATTGAGGTTTTCGAACTTGACAGTTTTTATCCCGCTGGAGACGAACAGGTTCTTGTCTGCGAGGTGACCGGCAGAGTGGTTCCCGAAGCGGGGATTCCGATAGATGTTGGCGTTATTGTGGATAATGTGGGAACTTTGATAAATGTCTGCGAAGCGGTTGAGAAAAGAAAAAGCGTTACAAGAAAATATGTAACCGTCACGGGGGAAGTCGAAAAACCGATTGTTGTCAAGTGTGCGATTGGCGCGAAAATCGCGGATGTCGTGGCGCTTGCCAAGCCCAAACTCGAAAATTACGCGATTATATCCGGCGGGCCAATGATGGGGGAGATTGTCAGCGGCGACGATGTTATAACAAAGACGACTGGCGCGCTGATTGTTCTGCCTTTAGATTCAAATCCCGTCGAAAGACGTTTAATGAAAGACACGGTTGCCAAACGCAGGGCGAAATCGATATGTGACCAGTGTATGGACTGCACGCTTGTCTGCCCGAGAAATCTGATAGGACACAGAATTTATCCGCACAAGATTATGAGAATGAATTTTTTTGAGACAAACGAATTGAATGAAATAACTTCCGGAAGTTTTTTATGCGTGAGTTGCGGTTTATGCGAAATCGCCTGCCCGCAGGGACTTTCGCCCAGGTCGGTTTTCAAACTGGTGAAAGAAAATCTGATTTCGAAAGGTCTCAAAAATATTTTAACTGAACCAAAGCCAACGACTCACCCGGTCAGGGATTTGCGAAAGTTTCCGGCGGAAAGAGTCGTTCAGCGTTTGGGCATTAGAAAATACGATGTGCCGGCGCAGTTTTATCAGAGGGAGTTTATTCCAGACAAGGTAAAAATTCCGTTCCTGCAGCATGTCGGGGTTCCGTCTCAGCCCGTTGTGAAAGTTGGCGATGAGGTAAAAGCGGGGCAGTTGATAGCGAAAATTCCCGACGGCAAAATCGGTGCGAATATGCATTCGAGCATTGACGGAACTGTTGTGAATATTGACGAGAAATTTGTTTATATCGAATGAAAATTTTGGAGGAAATAGAATGAGAGCGGCAATAGGACTCATAGAAGTTTCGTCGGTCGCGAACGGATTTGAGGTGACCGATTCGATGATAAAAATGGCGGGCGTGGAACTTGTGGAGGCGCATCCTGTTTGTCCGGGAAAATTTATAGTTCTGGTGACGGGGCTTCTTTCCGATGTTCAAAGCAGTATCGACAAGGGAATAGACATTGCCGGAAAATTTCTTGTGGACATGCTTGTTATTCCCAACATTCATCCGGAAGTTGTAAAAGCAATAAGGGGCGTAACGGAAGTGAAGGACATCGAGGCGCTCGGGTCTGTCGAGACGATGACTGTGGCGACCTGTATTGTTGCAGCCGACGCCGCCAGAAAAAGGGCGGATGTCCGGCTGATTGAAGTTCGCCTCGCGATGGGTCTGGGTGGAAAGAGTTTTTTTACCGCGACAGGCGAAGTTGGGGCGGTGAGAACCGCTGTGAACGCGGCGGTCAAATCGGTTGAGGGTTTGGGAATTATCATAAACAAAATTGTGATTCCGAAAGTCCACAAGGATTTATACAGGGCTTTGATGTAGGAGGCAGAAATAATGAATATCGCTCTTGGTTCTGACCATGGAGGATTTGCCCTGAAGGAACATCTGAAAGAGTATCTTCAGAAACAAGGGCATAATGTTTTTGATTTCGGCTGCTACACGGAGGATTCCGTTGATTATCCGGATATTGCTTTTCTTGTAGCCGAGGCGGTAAAAGATAAAAAATACGAAAAAGGCATTCTGGTTGATGGCACGGGCGGCGGAATGACTCTTGCCGCCAACAAAGTGAAAGGCATTCGGGCTGTTTGCGCCTATAATGAACTTACCGGGAAATTCGCTTCCGAACATGACGACGCGAACATTCTCTGTCTTGGCGGGAAAATGCTCGGGGAACTTCTTGCTGAAAAAATTGTTGAAGCATTTCTAAACACTCCTTTTGGCGGTGGAAGACATGCACGACGACTGGATAAAATTGCCGAAATTGAAAAGAAGTATTTCAGGTGAAAAGAAAATTTATTTTAATTTTATTTGCTTTTTTATTAGGCTGTGCTACCTTAAATTATAGGGTTGGCGATACAATATACAATTATCCTCTTGAGGTTACTTTAAAGGCATTTGATAATCCTGCTTTTCTACGCAAGGGAACTGAAAAAGTATTTCCGCATCAGAAGCAGAAGTTTATCATAGTGTTGCTTGAAATACAAAATGTCGGTACAGAAGATTTAGAAGGGATTGGCAGTCTTGTTTGGGATAAAATATATTTGCTGGATAATCAAGGTTATAAATATAACCCAGTTACAAGTTATCGGTATAAGAGCATATACGCTTTAAAGCGAATTGATTTGTCTTCCGGAGAGAAAACAAAGGGACAGATATTATTTGAAATACCGAAACAATCTAAGGGATTGTCACTTATTTATAAATATGAATATGGGTACAAGAATAAAGTTGAATTTGAGTGGAAGTTAGAGCGGGAGAACAAAAAATGAAAATTGCTCTGGCTTCCGACCATGCTGGGTTTGAGATGAAGGAAGTGATAAAAAATTTTCTTCTGGAAAAAGGTTTTAAAATCAGGGACTTCGGCGCTTTCAGCGCGGAGTCCGTCGATTATCCCGATTTCGGTTTTCCCGCGGCGAAAGCCGTAGCCAGAGGAGATTTTGACAGAGGAGTTTTTTTCTGCGGCTCAGGAAACGGTATGAACATCGTGGCTAACAAGGTAAAAGGCGTTCGTTCGGCAATAGGTTACGACGACGAAGTCGCATATCTTGCCGCCGCCGACACGGGTTGCAGGATTCTCTGTTTCGGGGCGAGATTTATGGAAGTCGAAGATGTAAAAAGACGGATCGAAAAATGGATTGGCGCTTCCCCCCTCGAGGAGCGGCATTTGCGAAGAATAAAAAAAATAGAACGGGAAGAAAATGTTTCCGGCTAAAGTTATAGGGCGTGTTGTTGCCACAAGAAAGTGGGAAACAATGGAAGGGATAAAACTTTTGCTCATTCAGCCGACGGACTGGCGCGGAAACCCCAAAGGCGACCCGATTGTCGCCGCCGACGGCGTAGGCGCAGGATCGGGGGAATTTGTCTTTTATGTGAAAGCGAGGGAGGCGTGTTTCGCGTGGCTTAAAGGAGACAGACAGGTTCTCGAAGAAATGCCTCCGTATGACGCAACGATTATGGGAATTATAGACGGAGTGGAAATAAGGGAAAATGAAAAGTGAATAGATGAAAGTCTGTAAAGTTGTGGGAAATGTCTGGGCGACGAGGAAGCACAAGTGTCTTGCCGGGTTGAAACTTCTTCTCGTGCGCCAAATAAAGTTTGATACCGGCGATGTTGTCGGTGAAGCAATGCTTGCCGTCGACAAAAATGTGGACGCAGGCATTGGAAACATCGTGCTTGTAAGCGATGAGGGAAATTCCGCGAGAATGATGCTCGACCGCCCTGTGGCGGGAATAAGAACCGTTGTCTGCGGGATTGTGGACGAGGTTTTGGTTGCGGGCAAATCGAACAAATATAATTAGCCCTTCAGGTTAAGCGCTTAACCTGGGGAAAAAGGAGACGAAATGGACAAAAATGAAATTGAAAAAATTGTGCGGGATGTTTTGAAAAATCTGGATTCGAAAAACTCGCCGAAGGTCTCCAGCGTCGAAATAACCACGGGAACATCAGGCAAATTCGCGCCGGACGATAAAAAAGTTACGGTGGGAACTTCCGGAAAGCCGGTTTCATCGCCCGACCGCGTAACCATTGGGACGGCGGGCAAAGTTTTCACTTTGCCGGAAGGCTCTGCTAAAACCGGCTGTCCTCTGCTCGACGGAACAGGCTCCTGCGCCGAGTGCCAGCAGTGTGTTATCAAAAGGCCGGATGATGTTTCCGCCATTGTGACCGCCGGTGCCGACCGCATTTCGGCTCTTCATCCCGGAGCCCCCGGCGGAGAAGGATATAACAGAGAAATTGCTTCTATGATAGATCACACTCTTCTGAAGGCGAATGCCACTGGGGAGCAAATCGGGAAATTATGCGAAGAGGCGAAAAAATACAATTTTGCTTCCGTGTGTGTAAATCCCGCGTATGTCGCTCTTGCCAGCGACCTGTTGAAAGGTAGTCCCGTGAAAGTTACGACTGTAGTCGGTTTCCCGCTCGGCGCCACCACCCCAACCGCGAAAGCGATAGAGACGAGAGACGCCATTGCCGCAGGGGCAGATGAAATCGATATGGTGATAAATGTCGGGGCTCTTAAAAGTGGCAATTATCAAATTGTTCTCGATGATATAAAGGCGGTGCGGGAGGCGTCCCGCGGACACATCCTGAAAGTTATAATAGAAACAGCGCTTCTTACAAATGAAGAAAAAGTCAAGGCGTGCGAACTCGCCAAACAGGCGGGAGCGGATTTTGTGAAGACTTCCACAGGTTTCTCCACGGGCGGTGCGACTGTCGAGGATGTAAAACTAATGAGGTCAGTTGTTGGTCCGTCAATGGGTGTGAAAGCGTCGGGCGGAATAAGGTCGCTCGAAGACGCCGAAGCGATGAAGAAAGCGGGAGCAACGAGAATAGGAGCCTCGGCTTCGGTGAAAATTGTGGCAGGCGAAAAAAGCGAAGGTAAAGGATATTGATAGAATCTTTCGTTGCAGCATCTGCGCGAGATAGAAAGAAGTTAAACAGCAACGAAAGATTAAAAGGAGGAGTTTTTCCTTTTTTTAGGAAAGGTAAAAAATCCTTTTGAATTGCCCCGATAAATCGGGGCAATTAGACGATACCGAGTATGATAGAGGAGGAAGAATGAATGTCGAAAAACTTGCTCTTGGAATGATTGAGACGAAGAGTCTCGTCGCGATGATTGAGGCGACGGATGCGATGGTAAAAGCAGCGAAAGTTACTTTGACGGGTTATGAAAAAACGGGTGGCGGATTTGTGACGACTTTTGTCAGGGGAGAAGTGGGCGCGGTTCGCGCCGCTGTCGAAGCGGGAAGCGCCGCAGCGCAGCGCGTAGGCGAACTGGTGTCGGTTCATGTGATTCCTCGCCCCGACGGCCAGATCGAATCGATTATTCCGCAGCCCGAATAAGATACAGGTTGGCGGATAGAGGTTAGAGGGAGGATTATATTGATTCTTCCTTTTTGCCGGCGCAAATGAATGACAGCAGGGTAAAGAACATAATCATCGACGAGATTTTGAAAAAAGTCGAGAAGGAGAAGAAAATAAAGACAGGTTTTTTCGCCGGCGAATATCTGAAAAATTTCGGCAGGAAAAAGAGCGGCAGGATTTTGATAACCGAAGAGTTTGTCAGAAATTTTCTTAAAACAGGCGGGGTGTTGTTGACAATTCCAAAAAGCGCTATAATAACACCTTTGGCGAGAGAGTTAATTGAGGAGGGGAATATAAAAATTTCTTATGAATGAAATAAACGAAAGAATCGGCGAAATTCTGGAACTGGAAAAGAATTCGCAAGAAAGGATAACAAAGGAAAAAGAAGCCGCCGCCCGCAGAATAAAAGAGGCTCTGAAAAAAAGAGAAGCCATTTTGGAAGAGGCGGAAGCGGACGCGCAGAAAAAGGCGGATGCGCTTGAGGTGGCTAAGAAGAAGGAAGCGGAAGCCGAGGCGAAAAAGATAATTCTGGATGCGGAACTCAACGCGAAGAAAATTTCCGGGAGAATTCTGAAACAAAAGAAAGAGATATTCAAAATTCTTTTGTCGCAGGTGCAGGAGTCCTTTGACGAAAAAAATGATATCGCCGGCAAATAAGATTTTTTTTATTGGTCCCCGCAGTCAGTTAAATCAGTTTCTTTCTTTTCTTCAGCATAGAGGCGTTGTCGAAATTTCGGATGTTTCGGAAGATTTGAAACTTGAAAAAGGGGCAGTCGAATCCAGTTATTTCGCTCTGCTAAAAAAAATTTCGCAGTTAAAAGAAGTAGTGGAATTTCTCGGCGAGGGCAAAATCCCGCAGTTAAAGGGTGCCGCAGGCAGGGAAGGTTTCAACGCCGATGAGATAATTTCAAAAAGCATGGCTCTCAAAACGCGGATTTCGGAAATTTTATCCGAAGAAAAAAATCTGGAATCCGAAATAAAAAAGCTCGAATTTATTTTGTCGCTGGGCGTGGATTTCGAAAAACTTTTTTCCGTGAAAAAATTGAAATGGAAAATTGTTTTTTCATCAGGGAAAAACTCTTTGCGGCTTGAAAATATTTTGGCGCAGGGCGATTTTATTCATTTCGAGAAAATAACCCAGAAAGGCAGAAGGAGTTTTTACATTGTTTTTTTCCGGGGCGAATTACCGTCTGTCGAAAAATACGCGACAGTTGTTGATATCTCCGGGAATCCCGCCAGCAGGTTGAAAGCGGCAAAGAAGAGGTTTGAAGAACTGGAAGAGGAAAAAAAACTTTGCAGCGAGGACAAGGTTTACCTCGCCGGGTTTTTGCCGCAGATTTTGTTTTATTATGATTACTGCGAAAATTTGAAACTGCGTGAAAAATTCAAACAGGAATCGATTGCCGCCACAAAAAAGGCGTTTTTCCTTTCCGGATGG
>JAGHAK010000067.1 GCA_021161565.1 Elusimicrobiota bacterium
CAGCGAACACGAATTCGGGGGAAGAATGGTTCTGCCGGGTTAAAACGACGGACACTTTGAATGCCTTCTCCGGTTATGTCGTTTCGCAGACCGTTCTCATTTCAAGTTATTCCTGGCAGATTTCTTCCTTCGCAAGAAAGAACGAAAGCGAAATTGAAAAAGGCGAATTTCTTTTTGAGGACAAAACGGGAGAAACTTCGGATTCGAATTTTGACATTGAGGAATTCCGTCTGGCGGGAAATACAGATAATATTTTTATCAGGATAAAAATGTTTGATGCTGATTCGGCCGATAATTATCAGTTCGCCCTGACTTTTTCCACCGCTTCCGGCGGGCAACAGACAATTGGGGATGATTCAGGATTTTTTCTGGGAAATTTATATGGCGAAAATTTCTGGCAGCGCCAGATTATTTTTCACTCAACCGCCACTGGAAGTTTTACGGCGGAATTAAACGACGGGTCAGGATGGACGCAGAGTTCTTCGGTGGTTAATTTTTATGAAAATGCCTCGGTTATGGAATCCGAAATTCCGAGGGCGGAGATAGGGCTCGTTTCCACGACGACATTTCAGATTTCTCTCGCCGTTTTTCAAAATTCCGTTGGCAGGGCGTCGGCTAAAGACACGACTTCATCCGGCGCTTTGGACTGCCTCACTGTTTCATCCTTTACTTTGAATGACGGCGGATGGGAAGTTTCGGGTAGCCTCGAGGACCTTTCAGACGGCGACATCGATTTTTTCGCTCGGATGACGATTCTTTCGACCGGGTCGGTGGTGAACCAGAAACCCGCGGATTTTTCGCTGGAGACCCCTTCCGGAACGATTTCGCAATTAAACCCCTATTTTGACTGGACGGATTCGTCCGATTCTGACGGGGAAATAACATCTTACATTGTGGAGATATCCACCGCGCAGGATATGGACGGGGATATTCTCTGGAGAGTGAACACTTCCACAAGCGAGTTTCAACTTCCCGAAAATCTGACGGGCGAAAGCACATACTTCTGGCGCGCCGGCGCGAGGGACGATTCGGGGGAAATAACTTTCTCGGCGACCTGGTATTTTTACATTTCGGTAACGGAACCTGTTTGTTCCGCTCCGCAAGACGACACGAATCTCAATAATTACGGCGAGGCGAACGGCGCGGAAGACGCTGACGGGAATGTAACCCTCTACTGGCCTCCGGCGAGCGACTCCGTTGCGATACAAAATTATTACATCAGAATTTCGACGGACAGCAGTTTCAATTTCGTCTATTCATCTGCCACGACTTCAGCGGACCAGAGGAATTACACATTCGGCAATCTCGCGAAAGGTCTTTTCTGGTATGCTCAGGTCAGGGCAAAAAATATTTCAGGTATAACGGGCGACTGGTCTGAATCGTCCGATGGGATTTATGTTAACAGAAAAACAGTCGACGCTGATCTTTCCGATTGGTCTCCTCCGCCTCTTTCCAAAAACACAACAGGTCTTTTCCAGAGTGACGCTTTCTGGAGTGATGAAAAGGGTGACCAACGAAAAGACAAATCGGATTCTTCACAACTTGACATTTCAACTTTTGCAGTGACAGCCGACAGATACAACCTCTATTTTTACTTTGTTTTCGCATCCACAGTCGGAACCTTCAGTAGTGGCCGACAATTTATAGAACTTGCGGTTGACAATGATATAACATCAACGGAGAGAGTAATTATAGGTAGAAATGAGACAAGTGAGGACACCTATATTTCAGGCGATACGCCATGGGAATATATTGTAAAAATAACAAGCACAAATGGTTTTGGTGTTGTCGAGGCGGTGGATTCGAATTTTAACACTGTCGGATATGGAAAGTATTCCGAAGATTCCGCGAATTTTTTTATAGAAGGAATGATGCCGCTTGAGAAAATCGGAGGGAGTTCGAGTTTTCTCGGACAGAATGTCAATTTTGCCGCGGCGGTTCTGGAAAATGACGGCGCCGGCGGCGTCAGCCAGTGGGCGGCTGGCAATTCCAATGTTGTTGATGTTGTCTCTTCGACGAGCGCCTGGTCCGAAGTAAGCAACCAGGTAATTGATTTTTATCTGACGGTCTCTTTCGATTCAAACGGCGAGGTGGTTGGAATCGCATCGCATACAGTCACAAACGTTCCTCCGCCGGACGAGCCGAATTCCGACGGTTATTCGTATTCCTGGCCGAGAAACCTTGCGGTCTATTATCTGAATGTTGACAGATTTTACAACGGAGATTCAACAAATGAACCATCAGATGTAAATATGACAGGCGGCGATTTTGAGGGAATTATTCAGAAGGTGGATTATTTCAATGAACTTGGCGTTAATATGATTTACACAATGCCTATTGATTATTTCGGCGGTGGTGTGTGGGGATACAATCACTCAGACATCTACAAAATTCAGGATTCCTACGGAGATTACCAGAAGTTTATTGAGATGGCAAAGGTTCTTAAAAGAAGAAATATAAAAATTGCAATTGACTGGGTTCCGGGACAGGTTTATCAGGGAAGGACATATGAAAGGCATCCTGAAATTTTTTATGGTGAAAGGTTTGGGGC
>JAGHAK010000043.1 GCA_021161565.1 Elusimicrobiota bacterium
TAAGGGCTGAGATAATTTTGCATTTTAATCTGTCATTTTTATTTTTTCATTTTGATTTTTGATTTATACGCAATAATTTAATGCGTTACATATAGTCATCAAATTTACGTTCATTTTTTTGTTATAATCTTCTATTATATACTTATCATTTTTTCTTAACCCGAATGGGCGGCCTTTTCCCGCAAGGGATCCCGCAAAGCGGAGTCCTGCAAAAGCGGGACGTGGCAGGCATTTTTTTCAATTCTATTGAAAAAAATGGGTTGAAAAATATGGATTTAATTTGTAAAATTTGAATATGAAATGTCCGAACTGTAAAAAAGACAATAAGAAAGGCGCCCGCTTCTGCCGGTTCTGCGGGGAGCCTCTTGCCGGGGCGGAAAGGATTCTGACTCTGTCTTTTATGCTGAAAGCTCTTCTTGTGATATATGCCGGGATTTTTCTTTTTTATTGCACTTATCTTTTCATTGAGCCGAAGTTTCAGAAATTTGTAAACAGCATTGCGACGAAATTCTGAATTCTCAGATGAAAATTGCGATAACAGGCCAGTTCGCCTCGGGGAAAACATCCGCCGTTGGTTTTTTCAGCCGACTTGGCTATAAAACGGTTTCAGCGGATAAAATCGCGCACATTTTGTTGGAAAAACCAACCGTGAAAAATCGGATTCTGCGGCATTTCGGCAGTCGGATTCTTGCGCCTTCGGGCAAAATTTCACGGGCTAATCTCGGCGGAATTGTTTTCGCGAGAGAGAAGGAAAGGATTTTTCTCGAAAAAATTCTCCATCCGCTCATTAGGAAGGAAATTCTGTCGCGGATAGAAAAACCCGGCAGATTTGTCGTCGAAAATCCGCTTCTGTTTGAAATGAAGATGGAAAAGCACTTCGATTTCGTCATTTATGTGGACTGCCCCCATGGAAGGTGGCTGAGGAATTTGCGCGGCAGGAAAATCCCCTTCGAAAAAGCGGAAGCGATTGTCCGCGCCCAGAAAGACCAAAGAGAAAAGCGCAAGTGCGCGGATTTTGTCGCAGTTAACGATTCTTCCCTGAAAAAATTCGAAACGGAGTTAATGAAAATTGCCGAGGCGATTGAGAAAATTGGAAGAGGCGATTAAAGAGATTCCGCCGCTTCGCGCCGCGGTGCTGTCGGCGGTTTTGGTTGCGGTTTTCTTTTCGGGCGCTTTTTTCACACACAAAGTTTTCTTTCAGAGGGACATTCTTATACAGTTTTATCCGTGGAAGGTTTTCGCCTCATCCGAAATTTCCGAAGGGCGCGTTCCTTTGTGGAATCCCTACACGATGAGCGGGATGCCTTTTGCCGCGAATTTTCAGTCTGCGGTTTTTTATCCGTTTAATGTTTTGTTTTATGTTTTTCCGTTCCCCGCGGCTTTGAAGGTTTATGTTTTCGCACATTTTTTTATCGCCGTTTTTTTTATGTTTCTGCTTGCGAGGGATTTCGCCCTTTCCCCGCCGGCGGTTCTGGCAAGCGCGGTTGTTTTTGCTTTCAGCGGTTTTATGATTTCGAGAACAGAATTTTTGAGTGTTCTCGGCACCTGCGCGTGGTTTCCCGCTCTTTTTCTCGGTCTGAGAAATCTCGCGCGCAGGAGAACCGGCGAAAATGTCCTGATTCTTTCTGTTCTATTTTCCCTCGCTTTCCTCGCGGGACACCCGCAGATGCTTCTTTTCGAAATAGCGGTTCTTTTATGCTATGCCGCCGCGTTTGCCGCAAGAAGCAAAAATTTTTTGTTTCCTGCTTATTTTTTTGTTTCCGGCTTTCTGGCGATGCTTTTTTCCGCTGTTCAGCTGATTCCGTCCATCGAATTTTTCCTGAATTCCGTACGTTCCGGCGGTCTTGCGTTCGATGTTTTTTCCGCCAATTCGCTTTTGCCCGGCAATATCCTTATGCTCGTCAATCCCTTTCAGAAATACAATATGAATCTGTGGGCTTCTGCCTGTTATGTGGGTATTGTTCCGTTAGCCGCTTCGGTTTACGCTCTTTTAAGCGGCCGAAGATTTGTGTATTTCCTCTGGGCAATTCTGTTTTTTTCCCTTTTTTTCGCCTTCGGAAAATGCAATCCCGTTTTTGGGTGGGTTTACGGAAATTTTGAATTTCTTCACATCGTCAGATATCCCGCGACGTTGCTTTTTATTTCCGTTTTTTCGCTTTCGCTTCTGGCGGGTTTTGGCATTTCGTTTCTCAAAGCGCGCAATCCGGCGAAATTTTTTCTGGTTCTGGTTGTCTTTATCGATTTGTTTCTGGTGGGGAAAAAATTCTATAATCTGCTTCCTGCTAACATATTTAAAGCATACGGCAGAAAAACGCATTTTCTTATGAAAAGAAACGGATTTCACAGGTTCATTTTGACGCCTAAAACCGATAAGAATATGGCGGCGCGGGGGGATAATATCTTCGAGGCGTGGGTCAAATGGAAAGACAATCTCTACGGCAACACGAATGTCGTTTTTCGGCTTTTTAACGCCTACGGTCAGGATTTGATGCTGAAGAGATATCACAGGTTTACAAGAAAAATTTTTGAAATGCCCACAGCCTCGGCGGCGGAGAAATGGCTTTCCCTTCTGAACGTTAAATATATTTTGAGCGCCGACGAAATAAAGTCTGAAAAATACAAAGAGGTTCTGCCCGGCAAAATCTCGGTTTATGAGAACCGAGGTTGCCTGCCGCGCGCTTTTTTTGCCGAAAAAGCGGTAAGGCTTTCGAGTGACGGGGTTTTTGATTTTGTTTTTCGGCCGGATTTCGACCCTCTCGAAACGGTGGCGATAGAAAAACCGGGGAAAATTTTGCGGGAGAGAAAGAATTTTGTAAAAAATTTTGTCAAAATTCTAAAATATCAGTCCGATAGGGTCGAAATTTCGGTTTCGTCGAAAAAAAGCGGCTGGCTTGTCCTCCTCGATGTTTTCTATCCCGGCTGGAAAGTTTATGTGGACGGCAAAAAGGAAAAAATCTATAGAGCGGATTATGTTTTCAGGTCCGTTCCCGTTTCCGCGGGGACACATTTTGTGAGTTTTGTGTATGAACCTGCCGCTTTTGAGGCGGGATTTTATTTTACGATTCTCTCCCTTATTGCCGCCGAAGGATTTTTGTTTTTCAGGAGAAAGGCATGAAGATTGTTCTCGCGACAAAAAATGAAGACAAAATAAGGGAGATAAAAAAAATCCTGAAGGTTGGGGGGCTTGAAATTCTTTCTTTGAGAGATTTTTCCGATTATGAGGTCGTCGAGGATGGGGACACTTTCTACGCCAATGCCCGCAAGAAGGCTTTTCTTGCCGCCTCTTTCACGAATCTGCCGGCGCTTTCCGACGATTCAGGGCTCGTTGTCGCTTCGCTCGGCGGATTGCCGGGGATTTATTCTGCGCGATATTCCGGCAAGAACGCCACTTACGAATCGAATATAAGAAAACTTCTCAGGGAACTTCGGCACTGCTCCTCCCGCGCAGCGAAGTTTGTTTGTGTCTGCGTTTTGTATTTTCCCGACGGGAGAATTTTTTCGACAAGAGGCGAACTTCAGGGACTCATAACGAAAAAAAAACTGGGTTCCGGCGGTTTCGGTTATGACCCCGTTTTTTATGTCAGGCGACTGCGCCGGACACTCGCGGAAATTCCGCCTAAATTAAAAAACGAAATAAGCCATCGCGGCATCGCTTTCAGAAAGATGGCGGAAATAATAAAAAGTGAAAAAGTAAAAATGTAGCGGGCGATGTAAATCGCCAAGAAAAGTGGAAAAGGAGAAAAGTGGAAAAGGAGAAAAGTGGAAAAGGAGAAAAGTGGAAAAGGTAAAAGAACCCCCTACTTAATCTCCCCCCTGGAAGGGGGGAGAAAGAGAGGGGGGATTTTGCCTTATCAACTTGTTAACTTATCAACTAAAAGAGAAAATGAAAGATGAAAGATGAAAAAATGGAAAAATCAAAAATATCGCGAGCAATTCTTGCCAGCAGGGCTGTGTGAGCGAGAAATTCGACCCGGTTTTCGCAGCGAACACAGAGCGAGCGATTCCGCTTGCGAGAGCGTCCCTGACGGCAAGATTGCGAGTGA
>JAGHAK010000112.1 GCA_021161565.1 Elusimicrobiota bacterium
ATCCAGAGCCCATCGGTTTTCAAAATCAGTTTCATTTTCTGTTTTGTAGTAAATTTAAAAAAATTTGAAAAGAACTTTCTTCGAGCATGCGGTAAAAGTTTGGATTGAGCGGTTTTTTGTAAAGGAGTTTTAGGTCTTCAGGCATCCGTTCGGCAAGGCGGTTTTCCAGACCGGTTTCTGCGAGGAATTTTTCGATTTTCGCCGAGTAGCCCACTGCGATAAAAGGGGTTCCGGATGCCGCCGCGCACAGAACGGCGTGAAAAGGCGCGGCTATGAGCAAATCGGTGTTTTTTAGAAATCTGGACATTTCGTCCAGACGGCGGATTTTTTTTATTTTTTCCCCATTGGAAATTTTTTTTGAGATTTTTTCGGCTATTTTTTTGTCCTGCGGAGAAACTGCCGCGATTTCAAAATCGCTTCCGGGAAATTTTTTGGGAATTTTCGAAAGGATTTTTTCCCATTGCGCAAAGTTTCCGCGGGGAATAATTCCTATTTTCTTTGGAGGGTAATTCGGTTTTTCGCGGGGTATTTCGGCGCGGAAAGCGGCGTCAGCGCTTTCGACGGGGTTCAGCCCTAATTTTCTGAGTAATTTCAGAGAACTTTTGTCCCGCGTCGATATCATAGAGGCGTTTTTGAGGATAGTTTTTACCAGAAAAACGGACAGTTTTTTCTTCAATTCAAACCCCTGATCAAGCAGAAAAACGGGCTTTCCTGAGATGCGCGCGGCAAGAACGACATAACACCAGAACAGGACATTTCCGATGGAAGTTTCATCCTGAAAAACGCTTCCGCCGGGAAAGACCACCGCGTCCGAAGAGAGAATGTAAAAAAGTGTTTTTGCCGGATGTTTCGCCATTTTCGGCAGAACCGCGATTTCGAAATTTTTCAGGCGCTGGCGGAAAATATCCAGAATCAGTTCATCACCGAAGTTCCCATAGCCGAAGTATCCTGCGGCGAGCATTTTTTTTGACACCTGTCAGTTACTACTGAGAGCAGAAAATGTTTCACGCTTTGGAGGCTCAGATTTGGATTGGATGGAACGCAGTCCCGCTGTAAGCGGGATAAGCGAGGAGCAACGAAGCAGACGGCCAAAGATGAGCCTCCCCCGAAGGGGCTGGCCGCTTTTTGGCTCCAACTGCGTCGCTCGTCGCTCGCATATCACTGCTGATATGCTCACTTCTCGCTCCTTGTTTCGCTCAAAAATCACCTCAGCCAAAGTGTAAACTATTTCCTGCCCTCAGTAGTGTTAAATTCGATAATCTGAAGCAGCCGCACAATGTAAATCAGCAGGACCCCGAACACCGCGCCCAGAAGAATTCCGTTGAATGTCCTGAATGCGCAGATTGCAATAGGGGAATGTATGTGGGCGAATGTGTTTATGATTGAAACCTGCCCTATCAGCCCGCCGATGACATATGGGCGGAATTTTATTTTCTGCTTTTTTCCGGCGAGAAGATAAAGGTAAAAACCGAGAATAAGGAGAGGATGCCCGAAAAGAAATTCTTTGAATCGTGGCCGGGCGAAGAATAGTTTTTCGAGAAAACTTCTTATTTCCTGTTCTCCGGGAAAAAGAAATCCAGCGGTATTGGAACTGCGCAGAACAAGAAAAACGAACAGCACGGCAACGAGAAGTCCGAGGAAAAGATGTCTCAATTCCAGCCTCTTGTGCCACAGGCGATTCAAACTTGAGGTGAAGTAACTTCGCTCCCGGCCGTATAGGAGAATGAAAGCGATGATGATGGGCAGAGCAAGTGAAAGTTTTACTCCCCTGAAAATCGCGATTTTCAGCATATAGTCGGAAGAAGATAAAATCCCGCCCACGAAAAGCCCGCCAATACAGGAAATCAGCGAAACGCGGAAAAAGAGGGAAAGCGCGTGGGCAACCGGTGCGAGTCGGTGTTTTTTCCATGGTTTTGAAATAGCGAGCACCGGAAAAGTCACTGTGGCGAAAAAGGCGAGCAGATTTCTGAATAAATTGAAATTCGCGAAAAAGAGAACGCAGGAGACGGAAAGTATGACAAAAGCGATTTTGAACTGCCTGCTCAATTTGAAAATAATTGCCAGCAACCAGTAGACGGCGCTCAAAATGCCGAATCCCATGAAAACGAAAGCGAAGTAATTGCCTGACCATGTTTTTATTTTTTCGAATTTCGAAACTTCCATATGATTTTTTCTAATAAGCCGTCTCAGCCCTCCCACGAAGGAAATGAACTCGTTGTAATTTTCTTCTCCGGGATGAAGATAAATCATCTGCACGTTTCTTTCCCGCACGCTTCGTACCGCCTCCTCGATTTTTTTCGTATCGTTTTCCCCCCGGGGAGAGAAACACAGGAAGGTTGTTCCTGTTTTCCTTATTGTTTTCTTCAGCCCTTTCGTCGAAGTGAATTCCGCCGTTCCAAGCAGGAGTTTGTTTTTTTTGATTATTTTCGCGAAAGCGCCCGGCTCGACGGGAGTTTTGTCTCCGTCAATCAGGATGCCGGAAAGTTCTTTGTCCCCAGCGTGGGTTTCCAGAATTTTTTCCTCCCATTTTTCGTTGACATAAGGGTCGGCAGAGGGTCTGAGCACATACCGCATTCCCCTGCTTTTTGCGAATTCTATTTCATCTTCGTAAAAGCCAAGATGTATTTTCTCCGCGGGGAATTTTTTTGCCCGCGCTATTATGAGATAATACTTTCCGACAAAAGTTCCCACCGCCGCTCCTTTGGGGAGTTTCCGCGTAAGTGCTTTTTTTATAAATGTTCCCATTGACGGGTTCCTGCAGAAAACATAAATGTAGTCCGGCTCGTTTTTTATTTGCTGCGCTTCGAGAAAATTGGGGACTCTGTTGTATAGATATCTCCATTTTTCGATTTCGTCTCCTGAAGTCGCGGTGACCAATTCGAATTTTTCGAGACGGGAAATGGTCGGCTCTTTTATTCCGATGGTTGTTATGCCAACGGCATTTAGGTCGTCAAGAACTTCCCTCGCGCTTTTGCCCGACATCGCCGCGAGATTCCTGACATCGTCGAAATCGCAGGCTATTTCTATTTTTTCGAGATGTTTTTCAATGGAAATCCGTTTCGAGAGGGTGAAAAGCACGAAAGCCAACCCCATAGAAAGGAAAAAATAGATAAAGTTTTTTTCGGACATTTCAGAGTTTGAAATGAAATTTTAGAATATCGTTGAGTTTTGTTTTTTTTCTTTTCCCAGCGGCGGAAAAAGAGATAATTTCGAGTTTCGGGTTGAATTCGGCGAGGAACTGCCTGCAGGCTCCACAGGGAAGTTCCGGCCTTTTGGAGTCGGTAAGAATGTACAATTTTTTGAAGTCTGTGTCGCCTTCTTCCACGGCGCAGCCTGCGGCGACCCGTTCCGCGCAAAGGGTGAGGCTGAACGAAGCGTTTTCGATGTTAACCCCGAAATATTTTTTGCGTTTCCGTGTCACGAGACAGGCTGCCACACGGAATTTGGAATAGGGAGAGTAGGATTTTTTTATCCGCTTTTTCAGTTCTTCAAGAATTTCTTTTTCTTTCAAGGATTTTCACTCCCTCAATCGCCACGGCGATTGCTTCGTCGATACCGACTTTTTTTTCTATTGGTCTGTCGTCATAGGTAAGGCCGATAATCGCAAGAATTTCCCCCGCGAAGACTTTTTTTATGGATGAAACCACAAAAAGAGCGGCGGATTCCATCGAGGTGGCGAGAACATTTCCCCGGTACCACGCTTCCCACATTTGCTTGTTGTGCTGTTCGAGAGGAAGGTCGTTTACGCCTTCCGTGTAGAAAGCGTCTTTGCAGTGAACAATTCCGGTGTGATATTTCACGCCGAGGTTTTTCGCAGCTTCGACCAGCGCGGAAGTCACTTCAAAGTCGGCCACCGCGGGATAACTCAGAGGTATATACTGTTGCGTTGTGCCTTCTTCTCGCACAGCTGCCTGCGAAATAACGACGTCTCCGAGCCCTACGGGTTTCTGAAGGGACCCTGCTGTTCCAACTCTTATGAATGTGTCCGCTCCGCATTTTATCAGTTCTTCGACGCAGATAGCCGTTGACGGACAGCCAATTCCCGTGGAAGTTGTTGAGATTTTTATCCCATCGACTTTGCCGGTGAAGGTTCTGTATTCTCTGTTAAAAGCCATTTCTCTGGCGTTGCTGAAATGCTTCGCGATTTTTTCCGTCCTGCCCGGATCCCCTGGAAGAAGCACATACCTTCCGACATCCCCTTTTCCCAACGCTATGTGATACTCTTTTCCATCCATGAAGCCTCCTCGCAAACTTTCGGAAAATGATAGCAAAAAAGGCTGCGTCAGTCAAAATCAAATCTGAAAACTCTGAAATTTTACCCGCCTTCGCAGAGCCTACTTCGCCGTAGTAGCCTACGGCTACGAAGGCTGAAAAGCCACCCCGATTCATCGGGGTGGATGAATGCGAAAAGGGTAACCCGCTGTAGCCTTGGCGAAAGC
>JAGHAK010000168.1 GCA_021161565.1 Elusimicrobiota bacterium
GATAAATTTACGATAAAAGCGCAGGAAGTTATTCGAAAGACGCAGGATATTGCGCAGGAGTTTGAGCATCAGCAGGTTGATGTAGAACATCTTTTTCTTGCCCTTTTGAAACAGGAACAGGGAATCACAGGAACAATATTTGAGAAAATCGGTATTAATCCTTTAACTATTGCTGACAAAGTTGAAGAACAATTGAAGAAACTTCCTCAGGTTTCAGGAGGCAGTCAGTATTTGAGCCAGCGTCTGGACAAAGTTCTTAAACATTCGTTCAAAGAGGCAAAGGCGCTGAAGGACGAATATGTGTCGGTTGAGCATCTTTTGCTTGCTCTGTTTGACGATGAAATAATTTCAGTTTTTTTCAGAAAGAACTCCGTGAAAAAAGAGGATGTTTTGAAAGCCCTTGCCGAAATCAGGGGCGGGCAGAGAGTCACAGACCCCAATCCTGAGGACAAATACAGGGCGCTTGAAAAATACGCTCAGGATTTAACAGAACTTGCGAGGCAGGGAAAACTTGACCCGGTCATCGGAAGAGACGACGAAATCAGAAGAATCATACAGGTTCTTTCAAGAAGAACGAAAAACAATCCCGTTCTTATTGGCGAGCCCGGAGTCGGCAAAACAGCAATTGTAGAGGGTCTTGCCAGAAGAATTGTCGAGGGAGATGTGCCGGATACTCTTAAAAACAAAAGAGTAATTGCTCTTGACTTGGGAAGTATTCTCGCAGGCGCGAAATTCCGCGGAGAATTTGAAGACCGCCTGAAAGCGGTTCTCAAAGAGGTGAAACGCGCTGAAGGCGAAATAATCCTTTTTATAGACGAACTCCACACGGTTGTGGGCGCCGGTTCTGCGGAAGGGGCTCTTGATGCGTCAAATATGCTGAAACCAGCCCTTGCCAGAGGAGAACTGCGCTGTATAGGAGCCACAACTCTTGACGAATACAGAAAAAACATTGAAAAGGATGCTGCTCTCGAAAGGCGGTTTCAGCCGGTTTTGGTTGATCAGCCGGATGTTGAGGACACAATCGCCATTTTGAGGGGTTTGAAGGAAAAATATGAGATTTATCACGGGATAAAAATAAAGGATTCCGCTCTTGTCGCGGCTGCGGTTCTTTCAAACAGATACATCACGGATAGGTTTCTCCCTGACAAGGCGATTGATTTGGTTGACGAGGCGGCGTCTCGGCTTCATATAGAGATCGCCAGTGTTCCTTCGGAAATTGACGAAATTGACAGAAAAATCAGGCAACTTGAAATTGAAAAAGCAGCTCTCAAAAAAGAAAGCGACGCAACCTGCAAGGAGAAACTCAGAAAACTTGAAAAAGAACTTGCCAATCTGAAGGACGAGAGGAATCAAATGAAAGCGCACTGGCAGAAGGAAAGAGATTCTATTCTGAAAATCAGACAGCTCAAGGATGAAATCGAGAAAAGCAAAATTAAACAGCGCCAGGCAGAGAGAGACGGCAACCTCGAAAAGGCGGCGGAGCTGAAATATGGGACTCTCGTTGAACTGGCGAAAAAACTTGACGAGGAAACAAAGAAACTTGCCGAAATACAGAAAGAGAGGAAACTTTTGAAAGAAGAAGTTGATGAGGAAGATGTTGCTGAGGTTGTTTCAAAATGGACAGGCATTCCCGTTTCCAAGATGCTCGAAAGTGAGGTCCAGAAACTGATAAATATGGAAGAGAATCTGAAAGAGAGAGTCGTGGGGCAGGACGAGGCTGTCGCTCTTGTGAGCGAGGCGGTTCGGCGCGCGCGTGCAGGTCTTCAGCCCGCAGACCGACCTATCGGCTCCTTTATTTTTATGGGTCCTACGGGAGTTGGAAAAACGGAGCTTGCCAGGGCTCTTGCCGAATTTCTGTTTGACGATGAAAAAGCGCTTGTGCGAATTGATATGAGCGAATATATGGAGAAACATTCGGTTTCGCGTCTTATTGGTGCGCCCCCTGGCTATGTCGGTTTTGATGAAGGCGGTCAGCTTACGGAAGTTGTGCGCAGGCGTCCTTATTCAGTTATTCTTTTTGATGAAATAGAAAAAGCGCATCCCGATGTCTTTAATGTTCTGCTTCAGCTTCTTGATGATGGACGACTTACAGATGGGCAGGGAAGAACTGTGAATTTCAAAAACACCATTGTTATTATGACTTCCAACATCGGAAGCGGCTATCTTTTTAACGAGTCGAAGGAAAAGGCGAAGCAGATGATAACGGAGGAACTGCGCCGGCATTTCCGCCCGGAATTTCTTAACCGGATAGACGAGGTGATAATTTTCAATTCTCTCGGGAAAGGAGATATCGCGAAAATCGTGGATATACAACTTGATGTTTTAAACAGATATCTCGCCGAGAAAAAAATAAAACTGAACCTCACAGATAAAGCGAAGGAAACTCTCGCAGAAATCGGATTTGACAGGGACTTCGGCGCCAGACCTCTTAAGAGAACGATACAGCGCATGATAGTAAATCCTCTTGCCAAAAAAATTCTTGCAGGCGAAGTAAAAGAGGGGGATACAGTTCATGTCGATGTTTCGAAAGCAAAAAGGGACGAGTTTGTCTTTGGGAAAAAATAGCGAATCCTTTTTTAAAAAACCGCATCTAAAATAGTGAGAAAAAGGATTAAGGATTAAGTGGTAAGGATTAAGAAAAAAACTTAATTCCCAAAGTCCCCGATAAATCGGGGACGGCTTAATCCTTACTGCTGAATGAAGGAGGTGGTAAAAATGGCGGACTTAATCAGATGGGATCCTTTCAAAGATTTGTTTGAGTTGAAAGATGTCTTTGACCGATTCTTTTCCCGCAATTTGCCTCTTGCAGCCAAATCGAAAAAGGATTCGCTGGATTCCTTTTGGGCCCCGGCTGTTGATGTCTATGACAAAAAGGATAGAATCATTGTAAAAGCGGAACTTCCGGGCGTTGACAAGAAAGATGTGAAAATCACTGTTGACGATGATATTCTCACAATAAGCGGCGAAACAAAACGGGAGGAAGAGGTCAAAGAAAAGGATTACTACTGCTCGGAGAGAATTTACGGCAGTTTCTCGCGCAGCGTAACTCTGCCTGTGGCTGTTGAAAGAGACAAAGTAAAAGCATCTTACAAAAACGGAGTGCTTACAATTGACCTGCCGAAGAGCAAAGAAGCCAAGGGCAGGGTTCTGGAAATCCCGATTGAATAACTGACAGATTTAATCTCTTCCAGCAGGGGGGCTCTTCATGAGCCCCCCTTTTCTTTAATCAAAAAGCGTTTTGGGAATTACCCCTTGTCATTTCCGTAAATTCGGATTATAATTACTAACTATGGGTGAAGAGTGTCTTTTTTGTAAAATTTTTGCAGGTGAAATTCCAGCGAATGTCGTCTATAAGGATGACACGGTGATGGCTTTCCGGGACGTTCGGCCGCAGGCGCCAAATCACATTCTTGTTATCCCGAAAAAGCATATTGGAATGGTAAGCGGCGTCGATGAGGAAGATGTTCATCTTCTTGGCAGAATGATAATCGCGGCAAAAAAAGTCGCCGAGAAATTAGGGATGAAGAGTTATCGCCTTGTTATGAATTGCGGAGGCGACGCGGGGCAGGAAGTTTTTCATATTCATCTTCACCTTCTTGGCGGGAGGAAATTCTCCTGGCCGCCGGGATGAAAGAGCGAAAAGAGAGAGCGAAATTTGCCTTTCGGGCGAAATAAAAAAATGAAAAATGGCAAGGGAGTAGAATGGTATGGAGATAAGGAAACTTATCGACTTGTCATTTTACCCGCCTTCGCAGAGCCTACTTCGCCGTAGTAGCCTACGGCTACGAAGGCTGAAAAGCCACCCCGATTCATCGGGGTGGATGAATGCGAAAAGGGTAACCCGCTGTAGCCTTGGCGAAAGC
>JAGHAK010000152.1 GCA_021161565.1 Elusimicrobiota bacterium
AGGACTGGTTAACTGATACAGAATATGAAAACAATGAAGATGGGACATTCACCCCGGCTTTAAATATCAAGCCAAATTATGGTGTTATTCTTATAAGGAAGGATGCAGGAAATTTTTATCAGTGGGGGACTGTTACAGGAACGGTTTCAGAGCTTGACCCTGGCACAAAAGCAATTGTTTCAATTGATGCTCCTGATGGTGTTTCCTGTTCAGCATGGACTGTTGAGACAGATGAAAGTGGATATTACGAAATCACCAGGGTCATTACAGGGACACGATATATCAGATGGTGGGCACCCGGGAAAAGATACGAAGGTGCAAGTTTTTCTGTTGGCACAGGTTACACACCAAAAGATATCACTCTTGCTGACGATTCTGTCGCCCCGGCCGCGCCAACAGGTTTTTCTGCGAAGGGAAAAGACGGCGGAATTGACCTTGGCTGGAATAAAAATACGGAAGATGATTTTGAAAGTTATATCATTCAATATGCTCTTTCACCTACAGGTCCGTGGAACTGGTGTGCCGAGTGTCTCGGAAATGTTTTCTATTTCAACGGCTATGACCCGGACAACAAGTATTATGACACAGGGCTTACAAATGGAACAACCTATTATTTCCGAATCTGCGCGCGGGACAGAAACGGGAACCAGTCGGATTGGTCGGATGTCATAAGCGCGGTTCCGCACAAAACAAGCACGAAATTCTGGGTGGATGTCCGTCAGACCTCATATTATCCCGATAACATCAGCAAAGTTCAGATTGCGGGCAATTCGCAGGCTCTCGGTTATGCTGAGGACAAATGGAACGCTATGGATATGACAAGCAACGGCAATGGATCTTATGAAATAACTCTCGAGCACTCGCCTGAAATGATTGTCCAGTACAAATACATAATCGTGGACAATCAGGGAAATTCTGTGTGGGAAAACGATTTTGGGGATTCCCCTGACGACAACAACAGGGAAATTGCGATTTCCGACGGGAATTCCACTCAGATTGTCGCGAATGTTTTCAATTCTGCGGGAGATGTCGCACCCGCCGCCCCGGAATCCGTGACAGTTGCCACATCTTCGGGAGTTGTTTATCTCGGCTGGAAACAAAATATTGAACCTGACATAAGCGGCTATTATATTGAAAGGTCGACATATTCTTCGACGGCGGGGTTTCAATTTTTGTCCAATGCCGCCGCGCAGGTTGTCACCTACACGGATTCGGGTTTAAAAAACGGCAATACATATTACTACAGGATGAAAGCGTATGACAAACAGAACAATTACAGCGATTTTTCATCACCTGTAAGCAGCGGCTGTCCGAATCCAGGGGACTCAACGCCTCCGTCTATGCCAACGAATCTCTATGCCCGCGGCGCTGGAACTTCCGGAGCGAAAATTCTCTGGCGGGCGGCAACCGAAGCAGACACGGCGGGTTACAATGTTTACAGGGGGACTTTTTCGTCTTTCGCGCCGGAGCCAGCCAGCAGACTGAATTCAGCCCTCGTTTCTAAATCTCTTTCTCCGTCATACACGGATTTGACTGCGGCAACCGGAGCGACTTACTATTACAAAATCACTTCGGTTGATAATTCCTTAAACGAAAGCGCGCCATCCGCAGCGCTGGGTGTTTTTCTTTCGCGGGTTTCATTCTTCATTGACATAGGTGCTGTTTCTCCTCAGAGCGTGTCAGTTTTTGGATATCCCGAACCTCTTTTTTCTTCGGGGGGGGCGCTCGCGAAGCGGGATACCTACACTTGGACCGGTTCGCTTGTTTTTCCTGCAGGAGAGCAGATTTATTACAAGTACAGGTATGACGACCAGACGGAAGAAGGCGATTTCGACACGACTTCGAGATACAGAGAGTTTGAAGTTGGTTTTAAAAATATTTCGAGAGCGGATGACTGGGAAGAGAAACCTTCCGCGCCGGAAAATCTCTCGGCGTATCCTCTTTCCGGAGGAGTGTGGCTCGACTGGAGCGAAAATACCGCAAACGAGGATTTAATTGGCTATAAAGTTTTTTATTCAACCGACGCCAACAATTTTAATTTTGAGAAAAACGAAATTATTTCGGAGACCGAATATACTCTCACGGGTCTTACGAACGGCACGAGTTATTTTGTCATTGTAAGGAGCGTTGACGGCGGGAACATAAAACTTGAAAGCGAAAACGCCTTCACTTCTTTCGCCCTACCGAAAGAACCTGTTTTCGTGAAGTTTGTCGTCGCCTCCGGAGCCGATGGGTTTGATTCGCTTGAAAAGTACATTTCGGTTCAAAGCGGACTTGACACTTCCGCATGGCTTGACAGGGGAAACATAGCCAGGCAGTCATCCTCTCTGATACAGGCGCTTGTTCCTGGAGCGACCTACAATTATCTTTTGTTTGTTAAAACAGGGGCATCTCCTTCCAACGGTTTGAGTTCCTATAACTGGTATTACGACTGTGTTCCGGCAAGCGGCGAGAAAATTCCGACTTCGACAAGTTCCACGACAATAACTGGTTACACGGCGGAATATCTTTCGGTATCACCTTCTTATGACGCGCGCAGGGTTTTATGGATTCCCGACACCCTTTCTGCCTATACCACTTATTATGTTTTCAATAATTTTGCTTCGACTCCATCCGCGCCGTCTTCCGTTCAGGCGATTCCCGACGGAAAAGACGCCGTGGTTCTTTCGTGGCAGCCGCCCTACGGATTTTGGGGTTCCGGGAGCGAAGAATACAAGGCGGCAGATGTTATTGCGGGCGGGAAGTATTTGATTTACAGGTCTTCTTACTCCGCTTCTTCTGGATTTAATTTTATCACTTCTGTCAACGGTTCATCATTCACATATCGCGACACGGGTTTGACTGAGAACAACACTTATTATTACATCCTCGTTTCTTCGGACTGTTATTCGGGAAAAAATATGATTGAAAACAGATATTCTGTTTTTTCTTCCACGGTTTACGCGCGCACAAGGGGAAAAATCCCCTGTTATTTCAAGGTTAAGAGAGATGACGATAAAGAAATATTCGAAACTTTTGTGCCTGCAGATAGAAGGAAAAGATGGTTTGCTTTCGCGCAGGTTTTTCTGCCGGGAGCGAAAGATTGAAAAAATAAGCAAAAAGGAGAAGTTATGAAAAAACTCTTTTTTGGTTTGCTGGTTTTAGGTTTGTTGGTTCCCGCTTTGCGAGCTGACTTGAGCACTTGGGGTCAGGTTCAGAAGTCGATTGCGATTCAGCCGGGAACGAATGTCGGCGCCTGGAGCGAGTCAGGGCGAAGCGCTGCGACAAATTCGGGGAATGTTGACGCGATGACTGCGGTTGGCGACGGAACCTACAGGTATAAGGCGTGGCTTACGCCTGGTTCAACTTACAATTTTATTTTCTTTGCCCGCACGAGTGATTCCCCCCCGTCGGGGCTTACAGCAAATACCTCGTACTACGATATCATTCCGGACTCGGGGAAGGGCAAAGGAATGATAACTTCAACTTCCTCTACGACGATTGCGGGCGCAAACACATCTTCGTTTATCAGCATTAGCGGTGATGCCAGAAGAGTTGTGTGGATTCCCTCCTCGCTGAGCGAAACGGCGACTTATTATGTTTTCTCTAACTTTGGTTCATCTCCAACCCTGACAGATGTAAGCGCCACTCCTTCCGACCAGTCGGTCTATCTTACCTGGGTTCCCTATGGTGAATGGGGTTCAAGCGACGAATCGATGAAGGCGGCGGATGTTATTGCTGGTGGGGGATACCACATATACCGTTCCAGCAACACACCCATCGGAAGTTGGACTTTCGAAAAAATTCTTTCCACATCCGGAAGCCATATGTCCTACACTGACACTGGGCTTACAAACGGGACGAGTTATTATTATGTTGTCGTTTCTTCCGACGCCTATAACGGCACCGGATTTATCGACAATATGTATTCGCCGGCTTCCGTTTCTTCCAGCACATATCAGGCGTGGGCGAGACCTGCAAAGCCCATTCCAGTTTATTTCAAGGTTGAGAAACTGGACTGGGATTACATAGAAAAGCACGGTTTCATCGTCTATCTGACGCCAGTGGGTTTTGACGGAAGAACATATCCGAACAAGATTCCGGCAAAAATTACGAGAGTTTATCTGCCGGCAAAAGGATGAGAAAAAAATAGTTCACAGTTCATAGAGGATAGCGGAAAAGTAAAAAAGGAGAAAAGTGGAAAAGTGAAAACGAGGAGAACCCCCTACTTAATCTCCCCCCTAAAAGGGGGGAGAAAGAGAGGGGGGATTTGCCTTATCAACTTGCCTGCCCGCCGATGCAGGTATATGTTTTTGGCAGGCGGGCGATTTGAATTTTGAATTGAAAAAGTGATATGAAAACAAGGGAAATGGAAAAATGAAAAATATCGCGAGCAATTCTTGCCAGCAGGGCTGTGTGAGCGAGAAATTCGACCCGGTTTTCGCAGCGAACACAGAGCGAGCGATTCCGC
>JAGHAK010000115.1 GCA_021161565.1 Elusimicrobiota bacterium
TGTATCGGGCAATAAAAACCATGCCACCTCTTGCCGTGAGACAGTCAGTCGTCGTTTCAATTTTGTCGATTCTAAACTTGCATTTTGGTGTGGAATTTCCTATCATTTTAACAGCACCTCCTGGGTTAATGTTGATACCTCATGGGTTGATATTGATAAAACTTTTTTGTTTTGTTTTATCGTCAATATTATACCTTTTGGAGGTGCCTTTTTCAACTATGAATCGCTCAATTTAGGAAGGAATTGTTTTATCAACTTTCTTCAGGCTATTTCGCCCGCTTTTTTTAGAGCCAGTTTTGTGCAGAGAGGCCCGACCAGTTCGTAAAAAACCGTTGTCGTAACAATGGTGGTAAATATCAGTTCTCCGTAGCGGGGAAACTCTTCCCTGAACATCAGAGCCGCTCCGAGAGCGACGCCAGCCTGCGGAACAAGACCAAGCCAGAGAAATTTTCTGATTCTTTTCGGCGCGTGGGAAACGGCGCTGCCGAGAAAAGCACCTGCCGATTTCCCGATTAGACGGACAAAAAAGTAAAGCAGTCCAAGCATTCCGATTGTCTTTATTTCCGAAATTTTGAGATTTGCGCCGGATAGAACAAAAAAAAAGCAAATAAATCGGCGCGTCGACCTCGTGAAGAACATCAAAAAATTTTCTTTCCGCTGTGATATTCGCGAGAACCGCTCCCATAATCATACAAGTCAGAAGCAACGGAATTTTGAACATTTCAGAAACTCCGATGCCCACAAACAGAAAAGCGAGCATAAAAATCAGAAGATTTTCTCTCGTGATAACGAATACCGAAATTTTCTTAAGGATGACAACGAGCAGCGCCCCGACGGAAATAGCGCCCATAATACTTCCAATGGAATGGAAAAAGGCGTTCAGAATGAAAGAACCGCCGCCTCCAACAGCCATTGTGGATTTCACAAGAGCAATCGCCACAGAAATGATTATCAGACACCATGCGTCGTCCATAGCGACAACCCCGAGAAGAGTGTTTGTGAAAAACCCGCCGGCGCGGTATTCCTTTATCACCATCATTGTGGCGGCAGGCGCCGTTGCCGAGGCTAACGCTCCGATGGAAATGGCTACGGTAAAAGAAAGTCCCGCGATAAAATATGTCGCCGCTGTTACGAAAAACCACGCGAAGAACGCCTCGAACGCGGAGATTATCATCGCGTGTTTGCCGAGCCGTTTGATATCCGCCCACACGAAATTCTGCCCGATGTTGAAAGCGATAAAGCCGAGCCCGATGCTTGAAATGAGAGGCGATGTGGTTATCAGATTTTCGTGGACGAGATTCGCGATGTCGGGGCCAATGAGAATGCCGAAAATTATGTAAGCTGTCACCAGCGGCAGATGAATCAGTTTTACGATTTTTCCGGTCGCCCAGGCTCCGAGCAAAATCAGCCCCAGGCTGAAAAGAATATGCATATGTCCTAAAAGATTCCTTTGTTGCGCAGAATTCCCAGAACGATGTCGAATTTCGTCACCATCCCAACGAGTTTTTTGCCGTCGAGAACGGGCACGATTTCTATGCGGTTCAGATTCATCATCCGCTCCGCTTCTTTTATGTCCGCGGAAGCGGGAATCGTTATCGTTTTTTTGTTCATAAGATCATCAGCGAGAAAAAGCGTTCCGGCGTCTTCGGGAATTTCCACATTCTGAAGGTCGTTTATCGACAGGTTTTCGGAATACGCGTATTTTGCGATCCGGCTCATCCGCAGGGGAATGACGCTGAATTGCTCTATTATGTCTTCGAGTGTTATCGTGCCGACAAGATTTCCCGAATTGTCCACGACGGGAAGAAGGGGAGAAATATGAAATTTCGAGAAGATTTCGAGAAGTTTGTTAAGCGTGGTGGAACGCTTCACTGTCGCGATTTCTGAAATCATTACATCCCGTATTTTCATTTTCTATTTTACCATTTTTGGGATTTGACCTCAAGAGATTATTTTAATAAAATTCATTCTGGGGAAATCGGGGAGGTTTTGAATATGAAAAAAGTTTATCTCTTGTTTTTTTTGGTTTTTTCTGCCGTGGCGTTTGCCGCCGAGAAAACCGTAACTGCTGACAACGCGGAACGGTTGATTTTCGTTCCCAAGGCGGGCGGGCTGAATTACGGCGAATACAACGTGAATTTCAGAATTTACACCGGAGGAGGAATTGTGGCGAGATGCGTCTTTGGCGTTATTCAGGGGTTGGATGTCGGATTTTCGTGGGATATCCAGAACCTCATCGGAACGGATGTTATTCGCGGAAGGAACCCGAATCTGTATCTAAAACTCGATATTTTCAGGGGAAATTTTGTTTTTCCCCAGATTTCAATAGGTTATGACAAACAGGGCTACGGTCAATGGATTGACTCTACGAAAAAATATCAGATACCTGAACTCGGTTTTTTTCTGGTGATGTCGAAGGAGATGATTATCCCGAATCTCTATATCACCGCAGGAGGCAATGTAAACAACAGCGGGAATTCCGACAACAAAGTCGAAGCGTTTGTGGGGCTGAATTTCAAACCTTCCAAGTTCGGCGTGTACGCAGACGCAATCGATATCGGAAAAGGCAAGGATATCTGTCGAGTGAACGCCGGCGCGCTTCTGGAATTTACGGAAGGTCTTCAGTTTATGCTCGGTTTTGAAAATGTGACGACCGCCGAAAAAATCAGCAGCGACATCGAAAGGACCTTTTCCATAATTTACCATGCCGCTTTCTGACATCCGTTAAGAAAAACGATATGGAAAAACTGTCTCCCGAATTCGAAAAACCTCTTCTGAAACTGGAAAAGCGGATAAAAACGCTCGAACTGGAACCAGAAAAGAACAGAAAACAGATTGTCGCCCTGAAAGAAAAACTGAGAAAAATAAGGAAAAAAATTTTCACGCGGCTCACTCCTTATCAGAGGGTTCAACTCGCGCGGCATCCCCTGAGACCTATTTATTCGGATTACCTCAAACTCATATTTTCGGACTTCACGGAATTCCACGGCGACAGATATTTTGCCGACGATGAGGCGGTAATATGCGGCTTCGGGAAAATCGACGAAATAAAATGCGCCGTAATCGGTCAGGAAAAGGGGAAAACGACTTCCGAAAAATTGAGAAGAAATTTCGGCATGTCCCATCCTGAAGGATACAGGAAGGCCCTCAGGATTATGAAACTCGCCGAGAAATTCAGGATTCCTGTTATCACATTTGTCGACACGCCCGGAGCGTATCCGGGCATCGGGGCAGAAGAGCGCGGTCAGGCAGCGGCAATTGCGAATAATCTTCGGGAAATGATGACGCTGGAAGTGCCGATTGTCACTTCCGTAATAGGGGAGGGCGGATCCGGAGGCGCCCTTGCCATTGCGGTGAGCAACTACATAATGATGCTTGCCAATGCCATATATTCCGTGATTTCGCCGGAAGGCTGCGCGTCTATTCTTTTCCGCGACGCCTCGCGCGCGAGCGAGGCGGCAGCTGCGCTGAAACTCACCAGTTACGATTTGCTCCGGCTCGGCGTTATTGACGAAATCGTTTCCGAACCTTTCGGCGGGGCGCATCTCGCGCCGAAAAGGCAAGCTGAAATTCTCAAAAAAAACATAAAAAAAGCGATTGCCGAAGTCGAGGAAAAAGGCAATTACAGCAGAAACAGATACGAAAAGTTCCGCAAAATGGGAAAGATTAAAATCGCAAAATAGATGAATGATGAAAGATGAAGGGAGGCGCGTTATGAAGAAAGCAATTGAGGGGAACATGGTTATCGCTCAGAGCGGCGGTCCTTCTGCCGTGATAAATCAGTCGCTGGTAGGGGCCGTTGTCGAAGCGAAAAAAAGCGGAAAAATCGGAAAAATTTATGGTGCTCTGCACGGCATAAAAGGCATTCTCGAAGAAAAATTCATAGACCTCGGCAGAGAATCGGACAAAACGCTCAACGCTGTCGCCAAAACGCCATCCTCGGCTCTTGGCACCGTCAGAATGAAGCCATCCCAGAGCGACTGCCTCGATATTTTTGCTGTGCTGAAGAATTACGGTGTGCGGTATTTCTTTTATATCGGCGGCAACGATTCCGCCGAAACCGCCCAGATAATCAATCAGGAAGCAAAAAGAGCAAATTACGAACTGCGGTGCTTTCATATACCAAAGACCATAGACAACGATCTGCGCGAAAATGATCACACTCCCGGATTCGGCAGCGCCGCCAAATTCGTCGCCGTGGCTGTTATGGGAGACAACCTCGACAACCGCGCTCTGCCCGGAGTTAAAATCGATGTGATAATGGGCAGACACGCCGGTTTTTTGACAGCCGCGACGGCTCTTGCCAGAGTCCATAACGACGACGGGCCGCATTTGATTTATCTTCCCGAAAGGCCGTTCAATGTCGACACATTTGCCGCCGATGTCCAAAAAGTGTACAAAAAACTGGGACGGTGCGTTGTTGCCGTCTCCGAGGGAATTTCCGACGAAAAAGGTGTCCCCATAGCCAGCAAATTCACTCGCGAAGTCGATTCCCACGGCAATGTCCAGTTAAGTGGCACCGGCGCGCTCGGGGACCTGCTTGCCGGAATCATAAAAGCGGAAACCAGCATCAAAAGAGTCCGCGCCGACACCTTCGGATACTTGCAGCGGTCGTTTCCCTCGGTTATTTCGGAGACCGATTCGAGGGAAGCGCGAGCCGTCGGGCGCATCGCGGTGAAATGCGCTCTTTCCGCTGACATAGACGGTTCGATAGCGATAAAAAGAAAAAACACAGAAAGATACTCGGTCTACTTCGAAAGGGTTCCCCTCGAAAAAGTCGCGCGAAAAACAAAGGAAATGCCCGCGGAGTTCATAAACAAACAGGGCAACTTTATCACGCCGAGATTCATAAAATACGCTGCGCCTCTTGTGGGGAAACTGCCTGAGGTCGCGCGCCTGAAAGGTTACAGAGTTGTCAAAAAATAGGTTAAACCCTACCTCGGTTCTCGAAAAAGCGCTTCCCATTGTGAAAAAGGCGGGAGAAATAGCGCTTTCCATGGCAGGGAATCTAAAAATAAATTACAAAGGCAAAATCAATCCTGTAACCAACGCTGACAGGAAAACCGAAAAATTCCTCGTCGAAAATTTGAAAAAAATCGGCGAATTCGGATTTCTCTGCGAGGAAAAAACATTCACCAAAATTTCGTCCGTGATGTGGGTCATCGATCCTATAGACGGAACCGTAAACTATTCCCATGGATTGCGTTTCTGGGCCGTGAGCATGGCGCTGGTCGTAAATGGAGTTCCTGTTGTGGGAATAACTTTCATCCCCGCTCTTAAAGAGATTTTTTATGCAAGCCGCGGAAAAGGCGCCTTTTTAAATGGAAAAAGAATTTTTGTCTCTTCCGTCGGAAAAATGAACAGATCTCTCATAACGACAGGTTTCCCCTATTATGTCTGGGAAAAAACGGGAAGGGTAATGAGGATTTTCAGAAAATTTCTGCGGGAGGCTCAGGGAATCCGCCGTCCCGGTTCGGCGACGATCGATATGGCTTATGTCGCATGCGGGTTCTTTGACGGATTCTGGGAGGAGGGACTCTATCCGTGGGACATCGCCGCAGGAAAAATCATTGTGGAGGAAGCGGGCGGAAAAGTCACCGATTACGATGGAAACAACATAATTATCGACGGGAAAATCCGCAAAAACAGAACACTTCTGGCGAGCAACGGAATTATTCACCGCAGGATGATATCTCTCGCCGGAGGGCAAAAAATATGGAAGCGCTGAATTTCGCATTTTTCGGCGAAGACAAAAAACTTCTTAAGGAAATCAGCGGGTTGCTTGGCAGTTACGACATAAATATCTATGAGATTTCCGATTTGGACGAATTAAAAGGATTAACGGAGAACAGGAATCTCGACTTGATATTTGTTTCCTCCGACAGGGAAAAAACGGCGCAGACGGATGCTTTCGACTCCGCCAGGCAGACAACGGACGGAATCAAAATACCTGTGTTTATATTTACCAAAACGGCGGAAGAATATCATTCCGACGGACAGTTCCGTCAAAATTTTCTCAAAACCGTGAAAAAAGCGGCAAAGGTCAAGATTCTGCCGCTCAGAAGAAGCCGAAAAAGCGTCCAATTCGGCGAAAATTACGCCGAAAAAAGAAAATTTCCGAGAATAAGCATAAAAATACCCGTTGAAATCCTGAAAATGGACAATTCCGGGAAAATAGCCGATGCCATTCTGCGGAATGTTTCTGCCGGCGGGATTTCCGTTAATACGCTTTCAAAAATTTCCGAAAGCGAGGCCGTTTTGAAATTTGCGCTGGGCGAAGGTTATGAATTTTCGATAGTTTCCGAAAAAATCAGGGACGAAGAAAAGGAAGAACATTTCCACATAGCATTTCGGTTTAAGGAAATTTCAAAGGAAAATTTGCGGAAACTGAACGAATTCACGGATACTTTTACGGTTCTGAAGTTTATGAGGATTTTTGAGGATTTCGACGACGACGAAATCAGACTTCTCGCCGGCGCCGTGAAGAAAATACAGATTTTTCAGGGAGGAATAATTTTTTCAGAAGGGGCGACAGGAAGAAGTTTATACATCGTAAAGGATGGCAAAGTAAAAATTTTCAAGACAACAGGAAAACCACCGGCAGAAAAGGAAACAGTGCTTGCGGTTATCCGAAACGGCGACTTTTTCGGGGAAATGGCGCTTCTGACTGCAATAAAACGGACAGCGAGCGCGCAGGCTGTTTCGGACACGATTCTCTATAAAATCGAGCGGGAGGATTTCGAAAAAAAAATCATATCCCACGAAGACATATCGTTGAAACTTTACAGAAACTTTGTTTTTGCGCTGATAGATCGTCTGAGAAAAACCGATCAGGAACTGATTGATTCGCCGTTTAGGGACCCTGTATTCAAAAGCAAAAACATCAGATTTTAGCGCCGAGAAAACCCAAAGCACTCTAAAAACTCAAA
>JAGHAK010000049.1 GCA_021161565.1 Elusimicrobiota bacterium
GCTTTCGCCAAGGCTACAGCGGGTTACCCTTTTCGCATTCATCCACCCCGATGAATCGGGGTGGCTTTTCAGCCTTCGTAGCCGTAGGCTACTACGGCGAAGTAGGCTCTGCGAAGGCGGGTAAAATCAACCTTTTGAAATGCTACCAAAAAACAATTCATTTCACAATCAGCAGGGAATTGATGTTTCCCCTGCCGTCATCGAGTGACAACGGATTGTGCGGGTCGAGAATCCATGTGTAGTTGTCAAGAACGAATTTGTACTGATACCTGCCCGGCGGAATTTTCGCCTCCGCCTTCCAGATTCCGGATTTTGTTTTTTCCATCGGAATCGCCCGAGCCGATGAGGATCCGTATTCCCATCCGTTGAACTCACCCGCTATAAAAACGCTTTTTGCCGAAGGGGCGTCCAGTTGAAAAAGCACTTTCCCGTCAGCCTGCTTTGTCGGGGGCGGGAGTCTGTCCTGAACCCACCTGAGCGAACAGCCGCAGAGGATAACTCCGAAAATCAGAAATCCAAGACAATTCTTAACCATAATCTTTCCTGCTTTTTCAAATCCCCTTCCGCCTGACTTATGCTTTTTCCATTATACAAAAAATCCTCTCTTCTATCATTCTCGTCGAAAAGAGAAAACGACTCCGGCGACATGCCAGTGCCGGCATTGACTTTCAATTTTCCGAAAACAAACCCGAGAGAAGCGGAATACGAAACCCATTTTTCGCCGGCAAAGGAAAAATATCTCGGCGAAAACTCCAGACTCAGAAACGAAACGCGCGACGATGCGGACAGGACCGCTTCCTTGAGCTTCTTGTCGGGATAATACTTGCCGGCAAAAGAGGCGGAATTCGTCCTGCCTCTGACATCAAAAATCAGAAAAATTTCCCGCCAGGTGAAGAAAACATCCGAAAAATCCCCGTAATAAAAAATCCTGTAAGGGTCGAAATTTTCGTCAACCGAATAGCCGTCGATTTTTTTGTTTTTTCTCAAGAGATACCTGCAACCGGCAAACGACTTTCCGAAATCGAACCTCAATGCGATTTCGTGCTTTTCAATCGCCGGAGAACAATTCCAGAACTGCGAAAATTTTCCCTGTTCCACAAAATACGAATACTGCACCTTAACGGGCAGTTTCAACCTGAAGCCCGAATAAACTTTTTTCGCGCGGTAAAACTTCCAGACCCTGTCAATCGGAATATCTTTGTTCGCTTCTTCATTCCACCTCGTCGCGCGCAGAAGCCTGTTTTCGAGACAATATTCCGCGAAAAAATCGGCAAATTTCGTCTTCTTTTCCGCGTCTATTTCCGCAGTCTGAATTTCGTTGAAACCTTTATACCACAAAAGGGCGTTCTGGCTGCCAAGCCAGGTGGAGGGAATCTCGGGGTCGGGAAACCAGTTGCTTGAATTGGCGTAGGGAAATTTTATTCCCTTTCTTTGCAAAATCTCCGCGCCGAAAAATTTTTTCCTGAAAGAGGCATAAAGGACATCCTCCTCGCTGGAAATCGCCTCAGTCGCCAGAATTTCGAAATTTCCGAAGGCTGAATAAATCCCCTGATTTTCGAGACCGAAATTTTTCCTGATGTTTCTCTCATCATAAAATTCGACTCTTTCCTGTCTCAGCGGAATGCTTTCCCTCCTCAGAATTTTCAGGGGATCCTTCGACTGAAAAAGGCCAAAATCATAAAAAGGCTTCAGCAGAAAATTTCCCCTGTTGTAGGCAATATACCCTTTGCTGGCTTTGAGATTCCACCCGGAGTCGTTATTTCCCGAGGCTTCCACGGCAAAAAAACCGTGGACATTCCTGTTTAAAGTGACATCGCCGGAAACCGTGTGGCGGTTTTCAACGGAAGAACTCGTGACATTCACGAGAAATTTTCCCCGCCAGAAAATATGCGGCGACCAGGCAAAATTCGAGGTCCTTATCGTTTTTCCCTGATAGGTGTTGAAAATAAAATTGCCGCCCGAAATCCATTCGCCGTCAACGATATATTTGTATTCGTATATTCCGGGAGAAAGATCAAGTTTTATTCTGAAATAGCCGTCGGAATCCTTTGTCATTTCATCCTTGTCCTTGCTCCATTCGTTAAATTCGCCGGCAATGTTAACTTTCCGCGCTTTCGGAGCGTAATATTCGAATTCAAATTCTTTTGCGAAAACAAAATTCGCGAAAACAAGCAAAAAAACGATTAAACTCCCCCCTATCCTTCTCATCCCTCTTTGGGGGGAGATTAAGCAGGGGGGTTTTTTTAACTTTTTCACTTTTTTACTTTTCAACTTTTTCACTTTTAGTTGATAAGCTGACAAGTTGACAAGTTGATAAGGGAAAATCCCCCCTCTCTTTCTCCCCCCTTCCAGGGGGGAGATTAAGTAGGGGGTTCTTTTCAACTTTTTCACTTTTTCTAAAAACTCATCTTCATAATAAATTTCACGACTTTGGAAAAATCCAGCGAAGTATCGTCGGCAAAAGCCGTCGACGAATAAAGGGAATCCGTCGGCCAGCTCTCGCCGCATTCGAGGTAAATTTCGAAATCGTATCCTATAAAATACTTCAACTGCGCAAAACCCGACTGCCAGAAAATATCCTTTGTTGAGCCCCTGGCAAATCGAAGATAGAGTTGCAAATTATCCGTGAGATTCAACTTCTGGTCAGTTCCGATGATATATTTCTCGCCGGGATATTCCTTCTTGCCGAAGTCCGCTATTTTGAAAGTAAGCCCCGACAAACCCTTTGGAGTTTCGCCTTCAATTCTGAAACTGACATTTTTGCGGGAGGAAGTTCCCGAATTGTTTTCAAGACCCGCGCGGAAATTTATTCCCCGAAGCATTCTCACATAAACCTGCGCAAAATTCCACAAGACGCTGTGTCTGCCATCGGCGTAATATGTCACCGTGCAATGCTCCCTGACGCCCGTGTCGTTTTCCGTTTTCTCGACTTCCGTTTTGTAATTCGAGAATTTATAGGACAGGTCAACCGCCTTGCCTGGAACAAGAAACCTTATTTCGCCGTAGTAGCCGTTTCTCCCGAATTCGGAATTGCCGTCATAACCGCTGAATTTTCTGGAACTTTCCACAAAAAAATATTTTCCGTAGTCAAATGCGGAAAAAGTCAGATCGAACGGACCTAAGAATAAATCTCTCAGTTCCAACTGCCACGCCGAATTGCTGCGGTTGTGGCCCGAAGCGAATTTTGTCAACGCCGTCTCGCCAATAAAGGAAAACCGCGGAAAATCAAATCTGAAATCAGCGGAATTGACGGTGTCTGAGATTTCGCCGTCGGAAATGAAAGTCTTTGTCGACCCTGAAATGCTGTACTTTTCGTATTTCTTCTTCCTCATAATAAAATTCGTCCCAATTTTGAAAACGGGCGAATAATATTCGAGGCGGCCTATCGAAGCGCTGCCTGAAACATCAAAGTAATTCCCGTACCATTCGCAGTTGTTTTCGGCGAGGTCCTTCGAGAAAACAAAATTCCCGCGGAAGCGCCCGAAATTCCAGAAATCCAACCTCACCGCACGGGCGTTCTTCTGGATTTTACCGGTATCGACAAGATAAAGAAGCGGCGATGAAATCCAGTGCCTTTCCTCCTGATAGAGAAGCATCAGTTTCGCTTTCTTGAAAAATGTCTTTTCGACAAAACCTCTGTCGAATTTAATTTTCGCGTCATTTTCCCAGGTGGAGGCGGAAATCTGCGAATAGATTCCGCTATTAGGCGCCGGCTCAAGCCAGGTTTTCAGCTGAAGGTAATGCTTCGGCTGGCTGATGTTCATTCTGAATTCCCCGTCCCGCCACGCTTCGTAATAACATTCGTAATATCCGCCGACAAAATTGGCGAAAACAAAAGACGAAGCCATAGGCAGCAGACAACAAACAACCGCGCCATAGAACGTCGGAGCAATAGCGCGGAAAATTTCCAACCTCCGAATGCGGCTTTCCTTTTTGGTTGATGAGTTGAAAAGGGAAAAACCTGTCATCTTACCTCTCGCCTCCAGATTCTTCCATCTTTAATCTTTTATTTCTCATTCCCGCCAAACCTCTCTTTTCTCATTCATTGCTCACTGAAACAAAATAAGCGTTTCCCAGTTCGTTGCTCATAACGGCGGAAAAATTTATCCAGAAAAACGGCAGCCGAACGGAAAAACCCATCGTGAATCTGTTTTTCCTCACCCCTAACGCCGATTTTAGTGCGTGGGCAATGCCTATCTCAATTCCGGCGGAAAGAGGTTCATTCTTTTCGTAATCCAGACCGATGCGCGCTATTTCGGCGGGGTTCAAAGCCATTCCAATTCTATAACGGGTTCTCTTCTCTTCCGGAATTTTGCTAAAAGCGATTTCCCGCGAATTTAGACCCAAAATCGAAACCCCCAGATTGAAGAGCCCGCTTTTCAAAAGGATACCGAAATCAATATCCGAAAAATTTGCGGTGTTATTGAGGTTTTCCTCGAAATCCGAGACATAGATGCCGTAACTATTTATCTTCAGACCAGCGGAAAGGTTCTTTGTGATATCTCTTGAAAAAAGAGCGGAAAATCTGCTTTCCCTGTATACTGTCCTGAATTTGAGAGAAGAATAGAGGAAACCCACGGAAGCGGAAGAAAAAGGAAACTGCGCGGAGAGAAACTGCCCGTTTAATCCCGCGACCGAATAGTAATTGGACGCGCCCGCCTCAAACAATTTTCGCGAGGGAATCAGAACGCAGGCTTCGGAAGTGATTTTGTCGGCGGATGCGACGGACCATCCTCCCCTGCCAATCACATCCGCGCTTACAGGATGCATTTCAAAAGAAGCAAAGGAAAAAGTAACAAAAAACACCAAAGTGACAAAATAATAAAGTAACAAAACGACAAAATGACAAATTGCCAAGTTTTTTTGTCTCAATTTCATTTTGTCTTTATTTTTTCTTGTCTCCATATCACTTTTTCAATTCAAAATTCAAATTGCCCGCCTGCCAAAAACATATATCTACATCGGCGGCAGGCAAAATCCAAAATTCACATATCCCATAGGAAAAGGCAAACAGAAACTTTTTACATTTTAATCTGTCATTTTCCATTTTGATTTTTCCATTTTTTATTTGTCATCTTTAATCTTTCATCTTTTATTTTTCATCTTTTTTACTATCCTCTATGGACTGTGGAC
>JAGHAK010000093.1 GCA_021161565.1 Elusimicrobiota bacterium
GCTATTATTTTGGCGAACTTGGGATAAGCCCATCTTCATCAAAAAACATTTTTGTAATGGATGTTTCTGTTTTGCCCCCATCTGACATATCAATTTCCGCCCCTTCCTCGGGCAGAAAAATAAAACTAAACTGGAAAAATCCCCCTGAACTTAAAGGCATAAGAATCTACAGGTCATTGAGTTCTGCAACGGTTTTTTCTAATCTTATCAAGGAAATCGTTCCCCCTGCGACTTTTTATCTGGACTCCGACGGACTCACAGACAACACGACTTATTATTACGGCGTGCGGACGATAAACTATTTGTATTACTCAAAAGTTTTTGAATCCGCCAACACGGATGTTCATTCGACTTATCCGCAAGATTTGCTGCGTCCTGAAACTCCGTCGAATTTCGCTGTGGCTCTTTCTACAAAGGCGAATTCACTGCTTTTGAAATGGGACGCCGTAACGCAAAACGAGGATGGTTCTATCTGCGACGACCTTGTTGGTTATGAACTCTGTTGGGGAACGCAACAGAGTTTGATTACGAATAAAATTTCGCTGAGTTCGACGGCAATTAAATATCTTCACACTCAGCTTACAAACGGGCTTATTTACTTTTACGAAATAAGGGCTGTTGATGTAGCAGGTCTCTGTTCGGATTTTTCATCTGTTCCTCCGCAAATCTGTCAGGGTGTTCTGGAAAAACAGACTTTTGTCGCCACAGGAAGCGAAATTGAAACAGCCACGACATTTACGCCGAACGAAGACGGAGTCAGCGACGAGATGAAAGTCGCTGTGAAAGTTAATCAGACGGTCAGCAATGTTGAGATTGCGGTTTATTCGGGCGCTTCGCAGATTAGGGTTCTGCTTTCGTCCTCGACTCTTCCCGGCGGGTGGGAAAGCACTCTGGTATGGGATGGAAAGAGTCAGTCAGGAGACAAAGTTTCTGACGGCAGTTACAGGATTTCCTTCTGTGTCGGCGACGACGAAGTCGACTCGATTGATGTTACGGTAAAAGGCGCTTTGCAGACTCCGAGCGTTTGCAACAATTATCCCAATCCTTTTATGATGTCTCAGGTTGATAAGACAAAAATAAGATTTAAACTTTCCTATCCAGATTCCGTAAAAATCGCGATATATAATCCTTTTGGAATGCTTGTCAGGAAATGGGAATTTTCGAAAGATGAAATCGGGCAGTATTCCGTGGGGGAAAACTGGTATGAGGTTCCCTGGCGGGGAAAAAACGGCGCGGGGCATAAGGTTTCAAGCGGGATATACATCTGTCATGTAAGGGGCGGCGGAATTGACGAAAAAACAAAAATTGCTATTATTAGATAACGGAGGTATTTTTATGAAATCGAGAATTTTTTTCATTTTGATTCTTTTTTTTGCAAATCCATCCTTCGCGGCTGTCGCGAAATGTCTGACGGATGAATCGACTTCGGAGGAAATGACGATGCTTGAGATAGCGAACAAAAAAGACGCGAAACTCATCGAAATCGCGGTTGAAGCGGTTGAGATAAAAAACAACAAAGCGAAGCAACTCGGAGTCAGATGGGTCGACACGCTCAAAATCGGGGAGATTTCCTACACGCAGGAAAACAGGGTCCCCGCGACAATGCCGGAACTGCCGAGTTTTTTCCGCGTCGGCGAATTTGCCCGCCTTGATGCCATCACTGCGGATATAAAACTGATGATGAGCAAAGGAGCCGCCCGGCTTCTGGCAAATCCCAAAATCATAACGAAGGCGGGGACAAACGCTCGTTTTATGGTAGGCGGAGAAATACCTTACATCGTTATTACTCAGGACGGACCGAATGTGGAGTGGAAGGATTACGGGATAAAGATGAACATCGTCCCAACGGTTATCTCGGCAAGCGACCAGATTATAGGTATCTCGGTTTTTACGGAGGTGAGCGATCTCGACTGGGAAAACGGCGCCATTTATTCGGATATGAAAGTTCCGGCGGTCGTCACGCGAAATGCCTCTTCCACTTTAAAGGTTCGTTCCGGCGAGACTGTTGCGATTGCTAAACTGTTGAGAACCTTCAAGCAGGAGACAAGTTACGGAATTCCTCTTCTTGGCGAAATTCCCATTTTGAAATATCTCTTCGGTCATCAGGGTGTAACTGATGACAAAACAACGGTCGTGATTTTCGTTACTCCGAAAATCCTCGAAGAGGGTATGAAAGTCGAAGAAGTCCCGTATTGATGCGAATTGATTTTCTGCCGATGGCAAAATACACGATAACGGCAGAGGCGCTGGAAGACATACAATTCCCTTTTTACAAAGGCGCGACCATAAGAGGCGGATTTGGATATGCTCTGAAAAGAATTTCCTGTGTTCAGCGGCGGGCGATTTGCGAAAGTTGTATTTTAAGGGACAATTGTGTTTACTTTCTGCTGTTCGAGAAAAATGCCGATAGCGGATTGAAAGAAATCCCGCGTCCTTTTGTTATTGAACCACCGCAGTGCCCCAGAAAAAAAATTCCTACTGGGGAGAGTTTTTCTTTTAATCTGATTTTATTCGGAAATTTGATTAGATATTTCCCGAATATGCTTTACGCTTTTATCAAACTGGGAGAAAGAGGTTTTGGAAACACCAGAGGCAGATACAGAATAAAAAATATAACGAATTTGATAGGCGAAGTCGTTTATGAAAATGGGAGATTGAAGAGAGAGGAAAATACGGGCAGAATTGAAGTTCCTGAAATCAGGGGAGATTTCCTGCAATTAACTTTTCTTACGCCGACAAGGATAAAGTATAAGGCGCATTATACGGATTCCCCTGAATTTTACATAATTGTAAAGACGCTTTTGCGGCGACTGAAATTGCTCACTCGCTTTTATACAGAAGAAAAATTTGATGTAGATTCTGGAAAATTGACTGAAATGTCGAAAAAAGTTAGGATTGTTCAGAAAAATATCAGGTGGTTTGATTGGGATAGATATTCGTCACGGCAAAAGGTTAGAATGAAACTTGGCGGTTTTATTGGAGATGTGCTTTATGAAGGCGACTTCGAGAGTTTTTTGCCTTATCTTTTTTTGGGCGAATATACTCACATCGGCAAAAATTGCACTTTCGGATTAGGAAAATATAAAATTGTCAAACACTAATTCTGTTAGATGGAATAATACGGAAGCAAAGATTATCGCTTTTGCTGGATTCTTGCACGATATTGGAAAATTTGTCGGAAGAGCGAAAATTTTATCGGAGGCAGAATTAGAAAAATTAAAAAATCATCACGCAAACAGAATTTTGCCTTACAATAAAGAGCAGAACAGGCACACGCACATTCATTCTCTCGGCACCGCTTGGTTTATTCTATGGCTTGAAGAAGAATTACAAGAGGTTATGGAAAAACTAAAATCGGAAGAGGATTTTTTGAACCTTTCTGCAAAACATCACAAACCTGAAACTCCGCTTGAATGGATTATTGCTATGGCTGACAGAACAGCAAGCGGTTTTGACAGGGAATCATTTGAAGAATATAACAAGGAGTTTGAAGTAAGAGATTACAGAAAGACACGTCTTCACACAATTTTTGAACAGGTATTCTCAAATAAAGAAGAATTGAATTACAGATACGCAATGAAAGAGGTTTCTCCTGAAAATATTTTTCCTGAAAAAATGGATAAAGGGGATGAAGAGGAATACAAAAAACTTCTCAAGAATTTTTTAGAAGATGTTAAAAAATTAAGAAACCGGGAAAATATTGCTCTGTGGATTGAACATTTCGAAAGTTTATTTATGATTTATGCTTCTCACATTCCTGCTGCTACTGTTGGCAAAGTTGGCAAATTTATTCCTGATGTCTCTCTTTTTGACCACTGCAAAATCACATCCGCTCTTGCTTCTGCCCTTTACCTGCATCACAGAGACACGAAATCCCTTGAAATTGAAAAAATACAAAATGAAAAAGAGAAAAAAATTTTAATTGTCAACGGGAATTTTCATGGAATACAGAACTTTATTTTTTCGCAAGGAGGTGAAACAAATAGGAATGCGGCGAAACTTTTAAGGGGAAGGTCTTTTTCTATTTCTCTTTACACAGAACTTGCCTCCGATATGCTTTTAAGAGAAATTGGACTTACATCTCTTTCCGTTATTTTAAATGACGCGGGAAAATTCACAATTCTTGCTCCGAATACAGAAGAGGCGAAAAAGAAGATACGAAAAGTTGAAGAAAAAATAAATAGATGGTTGATAGAAAATTTTTATGGAGAGGTTTCAATTGGTTTTGCTTTTGTTGAAGCGTCTTTAAGTGATTTTCAGATAAAGGAAAATAAATTCAGAAACTTGTGGGATAAACTTATTGAAAAAACAGAAGAAAAGAAATTTCAAAAATTTAATTTGAACAAACACAAGGGTGGAGTTTCCGATTATCTGAATAGTTTTAAGGAACTCGGCATCTGCGATTTTTGTGGAAAGAGACCTGCGGAATGCGAATTTGGCAATGATGGAGATAAAATTTGTCCTATCTGCAAGGACCAGATTTTTTTAGGAGAAAAAATTGTAAAAGAAGAAAGAATTGCAATAACAGAAAAGGATGCGGATATTTATGATATTAAACTCTCAAAGCCAATTTTTGATTTCTATCAGATTTCATTTGCAACGGGGAACCTCACGGAACTTTCGAAAACAGGAAAACTTCTAAAATACTGGGATATTTCAATTCCTGAAAAGGAAAAAATCTCAAAAGAAATTACCGCGAAATTTATAAATGGTTATGTCCCAAAATTTGAGAAAAACGAAGATGAGAACGAGTTGCTCAATCGTATTCTGGCAAAAGGGAAATCCGAAAAAACAAAAGAACAACTTCTTAATGATGTAAAAAATGAAGAGGTAAAATCATTTTTGTTTATTGCAAAATATGCTTTGAACAGAAAAAAGGATAAACCTGAAAAGTTTGAAGGGGTGGAATATATCGGAGTTTTAAAAGCGGATATAGACAAACTCGGAAATATTTTCGGTCTTGGCATAAAAAATGCGACTTTTTCAAGATATGCGACTTTAAGCAGGCAGATAAACAATTTTTTTACCGTTTATATCCCCTATGTTTTAAAAACAGAGGAAAAATTCAAAAACATCTATACGGTTTTTGCCGGCGGCGATGACCTGTTTTTAATAGGCCCTTGGAACAGAATAATTGATTTTGCGGTTTTTATGAATAAAAGGTTTATGGAATATGTTTGCGAAAATGAAAAAATAACGATTTCAGCGGGAATTACTGTTAACAGTCCCGCTGAACCGGTAAATATTATTGCTTTAATGTGCGAAGAAAAACTGAAAAACGCAAAGAAAAGCGGCAGGGCCGCGATTTGTGTTTTTGGCGAGTCAGTGAAATGGGGGGAATTTTTCGAACTTGAAAAAAACAGAAAGGAAATTAAAAATTTGTATGATGCGGAAATTATAAACAATGCAATGTTTTATCGTCTGCTTGAAATCTCGCAGATGGCTGGATACGAGAAAAAACTGCTGAAAAAAATGGAAAAAGGCGAGGAAGTTTCCATAAAAAAGTTCCAGTGTATGAAATGGCGTTCTCTTTTGAGATATAATTGCGCGAGAAACATTGCGAAAAATAAAAAAGGAGAAGAAAGAGAAAAAATTGTTGATGGTTTGAGTCAAAAATTTGCGTTATGGATTGAGAAATACAGAGGAAAAATGAGAATTCCTTTATGCAGGATAATTTATGATTTAAGGGGAGGTTGATTATGACACTTCAATTGCAGGTACTCAAGAAAAATGGGAGAAAAGAGTTTGTTGTTTTGCCTTACAAAGAATTTTTACGTATCCAGGAGGCGCTGGAAGATTTAGAAGATATCAAGACATTAAGAAAAGAGAAAAAGAAACTTAAAAGGAAAAAGGGAATTTCTCTTGATGAGGCTATAAAAAAACTTAATTTGTAAAATGAAATACAGGATTGAATTGATGCCGGTTGCGGTAAGAGATTTAAAGAAAATTCCGGTGGCGGAAGTAAGAAAAATTGTGAAAAAATTAAAATTACTTGAAAACAATTTGAGAGGCGACATAAAAAAACTAACAAATTATACACAGGAATATAGATTAAGAATTGGTAAATGGAGAGTTCTTTTTGAAATAGAGGGAAAAAGAATTATTGTTTACCGCATTATTCAACGAAAAAATGCATACAGAAAAGGAGGTTGATATGGAAATCAAATTTTATGATGAAAACGGAAAAGTCAGGGCAGATTTATTTTCCGAACAGGCAGAAAAATGGGCAAAAGAGATTGCCAACAAAGGTGATAAAAGAAAAAATACCAAAACGCAGATTAGGAAGTATTATGA
>JAGHAK010000026.1 GCA_021161565.1 Elusimicrobiota bacterium
CAAACTACTGAGAAGTATTATTTGAAGAAGTAAAAGAGATGGTTGATATAAGGGCTGAGATAATTTTGCATTTTAATCTGTCATTTTTATTTTTTCATTTTGATTTTTGATTTATACGCAATAATTTAATGCGTTACATATAGAGAACAAAGTTCTCTAATGGAGTTTGCTTTTTTGAGATTGACCTTTAAATGAAAAATTGATATTCTTGAATTGCCTTCGGGGTAGGGTGCCCCCGTCAGCGGCGGGTATTCCCGACCGGCGGTGAAAGCCCGCGACCCTCCGTCTATTCGGTGGTTGAGACGGCGAAATTCCGTCGCCGACGGTGATTTTCCCACGGGAAATTAGTCCGGATGAAAGAAGGCGCGCGAAGTCCCGAGGGTTCGGGACTTTTTTTTTTAGGATCCCCCACCAACATGCTGGTGGGGGGCTGGTGGAGGATGGTGAAAATGGATAAATTAAAACTGATGAGGACAGCGATTTCTCTCGCGCTTCGCGGGGAAGGACGGGTTTCGCCCAATCCTATGGTAGGCGCGGTCATATACAAAAACGGAAAAATTGTTTCGCGGGGATGGCATCACTTTTTCGGAGCCCCCCACGCGGAAATTGACGCGATAAAAAAAGCGAAAGCGCCCCTTAATGGGTCATTTATGTTTGTGAATCTCGAACCTTGTTGCCACTGGGGGAAAACCCCGCCCTGCGCTCCGCAGATTGCGGCAGCAGGGATTAAAAAGGTTTTTGTCGCATCTAGAGACCCGAATCCTTTCGTAAACGGCAGAGGAATAAATTATCTAAGACGAAAAGGCGTTAGCGTGGAGGTTGGCATTGCCAGTGATGAGGCGAGATTCATAAACAGGGGGTATTTCTCTGTTTTTGAGAGAAAAAAGCCATGGGTGATTTTGAAGGAAGGTGTTTCCCTTGACGGAAAAATCGCGACGAAAACAGGCGACTCGAAATGGATTACAGGAAAGACCGCCCGCATTTTCGCCCATTATTTGAGATACGTTTCGGATATCATTGTTGTAGGCGGCAGAACAAACAGAATCGACAAGCCCCGTCTTACGCCGTATTTGTGGATGGGGAAAACTCACCCACTCGGCTATCCGGCGAGATGCGTCGTGACAAAAAAAATGCCGAAACCGGGCTGTTTGGAAAATGTGGATAACTCAAACCGCTTGATTTTCGCCGTTTCGGGAAAGCGCCCGGTAAAAAGTGGCATAAAAAACAGTGCGAATTTTGAAATTATCCGTTTTTCAAACCTTAATAATCTGCTTGGGCAGTTAGCGAGAAAAGGTTACAACAAGGTGCTATTGGAAGGCGGAGGAGAACTTGCCGGTTCCTTTTTTGATGAGGGGTTGGTGGACGAAATTTTCTTTATTTACGCGCCGGTTGTGATAGGCGGGAAAAAGGCTGTTTCCGCTGTTTCGGGCGCGGGAATTTCGGTGTTGAAAAAAGCCGCTTCTTTCAAGAATGGCAGTATTTCCAGAATTGAAGACAATTTTGTTTTTCATGGGTTGAGGGATGTTCACGGGAATTATTGAGAAAACGGGGAAAATCGCAAAGAGAGGTCGCATGGAGATATTTGTCGATTCTCTGGAAGGCGTGGAGACGGGGGAAAGTGTCGCTGTAAACGGGGTTTGTCTCACAGCCGCGGAAATCGACGGAAATCTTGTGAGGTTTGATGTAACTTCAAGGACAATGGAAATTACGAATCTCGGTTTTTCGGAAGTCGTGAATATAGAAAGGGCTCTCAAAGTCGGCGACGCAATTTCAGGACATTTTTTAACAGGACACATTGATGGGTTGCTGAAGATAGAAAGAATAGAAAATCTTGGGGATTTCAAAAAGTTTTTTTTCTCTTTTCCCGCGCTTTTTTCAAAGTTTATCGCCGCCCGTGGTTCCGTCGGGATAGACGGAATTTCCCTGACTGTGGAAAAAGTGGAAGGAAATATTTTTTCGGTGAATTTGATACCGGAAACTCTCGGAAGAACAAATCTTTCTTTCCGCCGCGCGGGAGATTTCGTGAATTTCGAAGCGGATGTTTTTGCCCGGTATATCGTCAATTTTCTGGAAAGGAAGGAAGACGGAATAACAAAGGAGAAACTCGAAAAATGGCTGTGATTTTTTCAAAAATAAAAGGCGCTCTGGATGACTTCAAAAAGGGGAAAATGGTTGTTATCGTGGATGACGAAAGCAGGGAAAACGAGGGCGACCTTGTCTGCGCCGCCTCAAAGATAACGCCGGAAAAAATTAATTTTATGGCTAAATACGGCAGAGGGCTCATCTGCGTGGCGATGAAGAAAGAAAACCTCGCCCGTTTGAATCTCGCGCCCATTTCCTCGAATTTCGACGCGACCAATCCCCGCGAAGCGGCTTTTACGATTTCCGTAGACGCGGCTTCCGGCATCACGACTGGAATTTCCGTCCATGACAGATCGAAAACAATCAGAACGCTGGTAAATCCGAAATCGAAACCATCGGATATTCTCGCGCCCGGGCATATTTTCCCGATACAGGCGAATGCGGGCGGTGTTCTCGTTCGCGCTGGACACACCGAGGCGGCGGTTGACCTTGCCGTTCTCTCCGGTCTTAATCCCGCGGGAGTAATCTGCGAAATTATGAATGAAGACGGAACGATGGCACGTCTGCCTGACCTGAAAAGATTCTGTCGCCGTCACAAACTGAAACTGATAAGCATTGCCCAGATTATAGAAGAGAGAAGAAAAAAGGAAAAACTTGTCGAGAGGGTCGCTTCCGCAAGGCTTCCGACGAGATTCGGCAATTTCAGAATTATCGCCTATCGGACGAAAGTGAAACAGAAAGATTCCGAAAGTTCCGTTCATGTTGCGCTTGTGAAGGGTCGTATCAAAGGCAGGAATAATGTTCTGGTCAGGGTTCATTCACAGTGTCTTACTGGGGATATTTTCCATTCTCTGAGATGCGATTGCGGGGAACAGTTGGAAAAATCCCTCGAAATTATCGAGAAGGAAAAACTTGGAGTCGTTCTTTATATGAGACAGGAAGGCAGGGGTATCGGTCTTGAAAACAAAATTAAAGCCTATGCTCTTCAGGATAGGGGGCTTGATACGGTCGAGGCGAATGAGAAACTCGGTTTTAAGGCGGATTTAAGGGATTACGGCATTGGGGCGCAGATTCTCGCTGACCTCGGTTTGACAACAATTCGTCTTCTGACAAACAACCCGAGAAAAGTCGTTGGCCTCGAAGGGTTTGGCTTGAAAGTGGTTGAAAGAATACCGATAAAGGTGTCCAACTGCTCGGGATATTGCCGGGATTATCTTGAAGTGAAAAAAAATAAACTCGGCCATCTGCTATAATTGGTAAGTGGTAAGTAGTGAGTGATGAATAGAGGAAAGAGAAAAGTAGCAGGCGAATTACCTTGTCGCCCGAAAAGATGAAAGATGGAAAAGGTGAAAAGTAGAAAAGTAGAAAAGGTAAAAGAACCCCCTACTTAATCTCCCCCCTGGAAGGGGGGAGAAAGAGAGGGGGGATTTTCCCTTATCGACTTGTCAACTTATCAACTATCATAAAGGGGAGGTTTTATGAGAGAAATTTCGGGAAATCTTTCGGGAACTGGAAGAAGAATTGGAATCTGCGTTGCGAGGTTTAATGATTTCGTTACATCACGGCTCCTTGCCGGCTGCCGCGACGAACTCGTCAGACACGGAGTCAATGACAATGACATAGATTGTGTCTGGGTTCCGGGTTCGTTTGAAATTGTTGCCGCGGCTAAATCGATGTCCGAAAAAGGTTACGACGGAATCATCTGCCTCGGCGCGCTGATAAAGGGGGACACGCCCCATTTCGAGTATATCGCTTCTTCGCTTGCCCGCGGTCTCGGTTCTATTTCTATGGAAAGTTCCGTGCCTGTGATTTTCGGCGTGATAACGGCCGAAAATCTGGAACAGGCGATTGAAAGAGCGGGAACGAAAGCGGGCAACCGCGGCGCCGACGCCGCCCGCGCCTGTCTTGAAATGATTGATGTAAAAAGTAAGATATGACAAGGCGGCGAGCGAGGAAAATTGTTCTGGACTGTCTTTACGCTTGTGAAATGGGACAGGAAAGCGAAGATTTTATGTTCGGTTTCAGCGGGGACAGCCAGTTCGGCTTTATCGAAAGATTTGTGAAAGCCGTCAGGGAAAATACCGCTTTCTGCGACGAAAGGATTTCTTTGGTTGCCGAAAACTGGGACATTTCGAGAATAAGCGAAGTTGACAGAATAATTCTGCGGATGGGAATAACAGAGATGCTTGTTCTCAAAGGCGATAAGAAAATCGCGATAAATGAAGCGGTGGAACTGGCAAAAAAATATTCGACGGAAAAATCTTTTGGTTTCATCAATGGAATTCTCGATAAAATAGCGAAGACGGAGGGAGCAAATGGCTAATTTTCTGAAAAAAATTTTTGGAGGTTTTAGCGCCTCGAAAATCAGCGACGAGTTTGACAAGGACACAACCTCGACACAGGTTTCCCGCTGCAAGTATTGCGGGCAGAGAATTGTGTGGAAGACTTTGAAAACAGGGCAGAGATGGCCGCTCAACACATATAAATCGCATTGTGTCGATGATGATGGGAATGTTTTTCTTGCGTATCTGCCCCACTTTGAAACCTGCAAAAAATGGAGAAAAAAGAGCAAGTAAAAAGAAAAATCGAAAAGCTCCGCGCTGAAATCAACAGGCATAACTGGCTTTATTATGTGAAAAATCAGCCGGAAATTTCCGACGGTGAATATGACAGATTGTACAGTGAACTGAAAGAATTAGAACAAAAATTCCCGCACTTTATAACCCCTGACTCTCCCACCCAGCGCGTCGGCGGCGAGCCTCTCAAAGAATTTAGGTCGGTAAAACACAGGATTCCGATGCTTTCTCTTGAAAACACATACGACGAGGACGATATAAAAAACTGGATTACGAGAAATCGGAAAATTATTTCGGATGCCGAAATGTCCTTTGTCGTCGAGCCGAAAATAGACGGCGTGGGAATTTCGCTTCGATATGAAAAAGGGCGTCTTGTCGTCGGGGCAACAAGAGGCGACGGATACACAGGAGACGACATTACGGCGAATCTGAAAACGATAAGAACCATTCCCCTTGTTTTGAGAGGGAATTTTCCCGAAGTCGTTGAAGTGAGAGGCGAAGTTTATATGGAAAAAAGCGCGTTTGAAGAACTCAACAGAATCCGCGCAGAGGAAAAACTTTCTCTTTTCGCGAATCCCAGAAACGCTGCCGCCGGCTCTTTGAAACTTCTCGACCCTGCGGAAACGGCAAAAAGGAAACTCAACTGCTTCATTTATCAGGCGGGGGAAATTTCAAAAACAGGCGTTTCCACTCATTGGCAGTTGCTTGAGTTTTTCAAACAACTCGGTTTTCGCGTCAATCCGCATATAAAAAAATTTAAGACTGTCGAGCGGATTCTCGAATACTTTGGCGAGTTTTCCGCAAAAAGAGAAGAGCTCGATTACGAAGTCGACGGGATGGTGATAAAAGTCAACGAAATGAATTTGTACGAGAAACTTGGCTTCACGATGAAAGCGCCGCGGTGGGCTTGCGCATATAAATTCCCTGCGAAGCAAGGAAGCGCGAAAATCGTTTCTGTTGATATTCAGGTCGGAAGAACCGGGGTTTTGACTCCTGTGGCGAATCTGAGTCCGACGAAAATCGGCGGCGTTGTCATAAAAAGAGCCACGCTTCACAATTTCGACGAAATAAAGAGACTCGGCGTAAAAGTCGGCGATTGGGTCTGGGTTGAAAGAAGCGGCGATGTCATTCCGAAAATAACAGGTGTGATTGTTTCAAAAAGAACGGGAAATGAAGAGGAGATAAAGATTCCCGAAACCTGTCCTGTATGCGGAGCCGATGTCGTGAAAGATGAGTCGAATGTTGCGGTTCTGTGCACAAATTCCTTCTGCCCGGCGCAAATAGAAAGAGGCATCGTGCATTTCGCGAGCCGTAAGGCGATGGACATAGAAGGGCTCGGAGAGAAAGTCATAAAATTGTTGATTGAAGAGGGGCTGATAAAAAGTGTTGTGGATATCTACAAACTGAAAAAGGAACAACTTCTGAAACTTCCGCTTTTTAAGGAAAAAAAGGCGGAAAATCTTTTGAAAGGAATCGAGGCGAGCAAAACGCGCCCGCTTTCAAAGTTTCTTTTCGCGATGGGAATTCCGCTCGCAGGGGAAAAGGCTTGTCAAATTCTCGCCGAAAAATTTGGAACGGTTGAAAAACTTTCCGCGGCAAAAGCGGATGATATTCAGAATATCGAGGGAATAGGGCCGAAGATGGCCGCATCCATAACAAGGTTTTTTTCGTTGCCGGCGACAAAAAAGATTCTTTCGCAGTTGAAAGCACTCAGTATTGAACACGGCAGAATGAGATTAAAAAGTCAGAAAATCTTTCTGGAAAAATTTTTGTCTTTACGGGGAAAATCCCGATGTCCCGCGGTCAGGCGGAGGAACTCGTTTTCAAAAACGGCGGCAAAGCGTCTTCTTCAGTGAGCGCAAAGACAGACTTTGTCGTAGTCGGAGATAATCCCGGTTCGAAATTTGAAAAAGCGAAAAAACTCGGAGTAAAAACAATTAGTTTTGAACAGTTTTTAGATATGCTCGAACAGGCCGAATGAAATTTCTCGTCGACAGAATGTGCGGACGGCTGGCAAGGTGGCTTCGTCTTCTGGGTTACGACGCGAAATATGTTGACAGGAAAAAGGGAGTTCCCGATATAATTTACGAAAGCCTGAGAGAGCAGAGGATAATTCTCACGAGGAATCGCCGCCTCAGCGCCCGGCGGGGTTACAGGGTCTATTATGTTAAAACCGACGATTTTTTTTCGCAGATAAAGGAAGTCGCGGAAAATTTCGGCATAAAGGCGAACGAAGAAAAACTTTTTTCCAGATGCATAAACTGCAACGGAGAAATCGTCGAGGCGAAAAAGGATGAGGTAAAGGATTTTGTCCCGTCTTTTGTTTTTCAGACGACGGAGAAATTTTACAAATGCCTTGCCTGCGGAAAGATTTACTGGAAGGGTTCCCACATTGCTCTGGCGAAAAAAATTCTCTCACGGATGTGAGGTTATGTGCGGGAAATCGGGACTGAATGAAGAATCTCAGAAACATATTGGACAGATTTGGGCGACAAAAGATAGAATAAAAGAGGGAAAGAGAAAGAGGTGGATGGTGTCCAAATACAACAGATATATCTATATAACAGTATTTTCGAAAAGAGAGATTACAGTGTGTTTTTAATTTTCTTGGAATTTTATATAATAAAATATAAAAATTACTGATATTGGGGAATTGATATTGGGGAGGAACTATACAGGATGAGTTCGAGAAAAATTATTACAGGTC
>JAGHAK010000104.1 GCA_021161565.1 Elusimicrobiota bacterium
CCACCTCCTCCCAGGGCAAAGAGGATTTATTGAGCAGTTTGAAAAAGAGAACGAAAGGCACAAAAAGGACACCGGCCGCCCACTCCGGCCAGTGTCCTTTTGAAGAGGGCTATTTGCTCAAGCCGCTGTTCTGCCTCCGGCAGGACGACCGACGGAGGAGGAAGCGGCTACGCTGAAAGCGGAGACGCTGGCGGCTGGAGGAAGGGAGCAAGTGCGAGGCAGGATTTGGTGCCGAGCCTTGCGAGCATAAGCGAATAATCTACTCTCTCCTTGTCCTCTCCCTATCAAGGGAGAGGTATTTGTCAAAGCAGACCAAGGGTCTGCAGCTACATCCTCCACCAGCGTGCAGGTGGGGGATACATTTTTTTCTAATTGATTTTTCTGTTTCAACTTTATATAATTTTTCAGTGAAAGAATGGAGCAAATTTAATCATTATTGGGATTTTCTTCAAAGTAGGTTCGAGCCTTTAGCAGTATGCTCCATTATGATTGGATAATTTCCGAATTGAATTTTTTAAGGGGGTTCTATGGCAGTAATTGTTGTGGACGAAAAACTTGGGATTGAGCGGAAAAAGGTCTTGGAAACGGCGCTAAAAATTCTCGAAAAACTGATTTCCGCGGACGGATGCTCTTTTATGTTCAGGGATGAGGAAAATGACGAAATCGAAATTGTCGCCGCATCCGAACAGTCGGAGGAAGTGGCTAAAAGGAAAATCGGAATCAGAATCAAGGTTGGTGAAAGGGTCGCGGGAAGAACTGTCTCGGAGAAAAAACCGTTTTTGATTGTTGGCGATATTTCGCAAAACAAGGATTTTGCGCACCTCAAGAAGTATGAAGAAATTTCTTCGGGTTTGAGCGCGCCTGCCGTCAAAGACGGGAAGGTGGTAGGTGTTTTGAACGCAAAGAAACTCACTTCAAGAGAAATTCTTTCACAGCAGGATCTTGAGATTGCCCAGAATATAGCCGCAGTTATCGCGGAGTTGTTGTAAAATAATAGCAAGGAAAAAGTATGCTGAAATTTCTATCATTAGCGGTCTTTTTCCTTAATTTTTTCCCCACTATAGTATCTGCCAAAAAAGGTCCGGATATTGAAACAAAAATCGCAATCGAAAAAAATCTTGAAGAACGCCTAAGAAGGATATTAACCGAAATTACAGGAACGGATAGAATTATTGTCGTCGTTAATGTTCAACTCATTTCAACCGAGGAAAATAAAAAAGAGGAAGACCAGATTGTTCTTCCTGGGGTGCCCCTTCAGGAGAAACTCGGACTTGGACTGGCGAGTTTAGACCTTGGTGACAGTTCCACTCTGATAAAAAAACTGACCTGTCAGATTATTGTTGAAAAAAGTCTGCCTGACGCATTGGTTAAAGTCGTAAAAAGCGTTGCCTCAGGCGTCCTGGGAATAGAGCAGTCGCGGGGGGATGTGCTGACTGTGAAGAAAATGAAATTCAGAAAAAACACATTTGTCTGGTCGGACATTCTCTATCCTCCACATTTATGGGGAGTTGTTTTTTCTGTTTTTGCTGTTTTGTTTATTATTGGAGTTTTTATTTTTTCCGTTAAGATTTTTCCGCAGTCGGTTGCCGCAATTTCGGATACTTTGCGGAGTTCTCTGAAAAAAGAAGAAGTTTCTTTTGCCGGAGGCACCGGTAGCATTGCTCCAGTTACTACGGTCCCGGGCGTGGTTTCAGTTTCTTCCGAAAGAACAGAAGATGGAATTTTTTCTTTTGTAAACGCCGAAAACATCGATAAATTAATTTTTATTCTGAAAGACGAAACTCCTGAAAAGATTGCGGTTGTTTTGAATTATCTAAAGGAATTTTCAGGAGTAATTCTTTCTGCAATCGAAGAAGATAAGGGCAGGAAAGCGGTTTCGATGCTGTCGAGAGCACAGACGCTTCCTGCTTCCGATATTGAAAAATGGGCGAAAGAACTGAAGGAAAAAGTGAATTATCTTGTAGGCGGCAAGGAAGTTGTTGGACAAATTCTTTCAGGTCTGGAGGAGGAAAAACTCGACTCTTTTCTCGATGCCATAAAAAAAATCGACCCAAAGTCATCGGGTGAAATTGAAAAAGGCATTTTCCGCCTGAGCCAGCTTTTACGGATGAGCAAAGACGAACTTCTTGAGGTTTTTCAGAATTTTAACCCCGCCTCCTTTGCCATTGTTTTAAGCGGACTGGAAAAGCAGCAGCAGGATGAGATTCTTGGAAAACTTCCTGAGGGGATTTCGAGACGGCTGAGGGAAGAAATCGAATATGCAGGACAAATCAGCAGGGAGAAATTTCTTGAGGAAAAGACAAAACTGGCAAAACTCGTTTCAAGATTGAGAAAAGAAGGCAGAATTAAAGAGGGCTGATGGGCAAATAATGAGAGAGCAGTAGTTTTAATATGGATTTGATGACGGTTCTTGGGTTTGCGATGGGGTTGGGCGCGGTTTATCTTGTGATGCTTCACGGGGATGTTGTAAATCTTCTTTTCAATCTCGATGCTGCAATTCTCGTCTTTGGCGGCACCATCGGTTCGACTTTTATCGCTTTTCCTTTCAGGAGTTTGAAACAGATTCCATCAGCCCTGAAACTGATTTTTTTCCCGCCTCCTAAAATAGATTTTAACGCGCTGATAGATGACCTTGTGTTTCTTGCCGGCATTTCAAAAAAATCAGGTTTTATATCTCTCTCCGGCGCGGATTTAAAATCAAAAAATCCTTTTCTTGAAAAATACATAAAGAAAATTTCCGAAGGTGTAGAGAAAGACATTGTTCTCGAAGGGATGAAGCAGGAGATTTTTTCTATCTCAAACAGACACAGCAGAACTTCTGGAATTTTTCAGGCAATGGCTACTTTTTCCCCTATTTTTGGTCTTCTTGGAACTTTAATCGGTGTGGTTCAGGTTCTCAGAAATCTGACAGACCCGCAAAGTATGGGGGCATCGATGGCAATTGCCGTGACAACAACTTTTTACGGAATTTTCGGGGCGAATTTTCTTTTTCTGCCTGCTTCAATTAAACTGGGCGAATATTCGAGTGAGGAGATTCTGTCAAAAGAACTCATCGCTGAGGGAATTGAGTCAATTTTGAACAGAGAAGTTCCGTTTGTGACTTTGCATCGCCTTGAAGCGTTTCTTTCAAAGCGTATTGCCGAGAAACAGAAGAAATGATTTTCGCCTCTTTCCAAAAACAAAAGAAAGAGCCGATTTGGCTGACTGTTTTCTGCGATTTGACAACAAACCTGATGCTTTTTTTTCTTCTTCTTTACGCATTCACCCGTCTTTCCAAACAACAAAGGGTGGAAATGTATAAGGCGCTGAAAAATGCAGGCAAAAAAGAAAAAATTTTTGAGCAGAAAGCGGACAGTGTTTTGAAAAAGTTTGCGGAGGAAGAAACAGCGGCAAACCTCGG
>JAGHAK010000071.1 GCA_021161565.1 Elusimicrobiota bacterium
ATGACAATCCAAAATCCAAAATTTTCCTATCCCATAGGAAAAGGCAAACAGAAACTTTTTACATTTTAATCTGTCATTTTCCATTTTTAATTTTGATTTTTGCATTTTTTTCACCTTTTCCACCTTTCATCTTTTAGCGGTAACTCGCTTCGGGGTTGAAACAGACAACCGCCGCAGTCGCGGCAAGTGGCCTGAAACCGAACGCATCCGTGAGTTTCACGCCTATTTTCTCCCCTTTCAAAACTTCATAAATCACCCTGTTATTTTCCATATCCTTTATCGCTGGGTAACCCGGACTGACTCTGATTCCAGTATTTTGCGCAACGCCCGCTGCCTCTCTCAGAAAATTATGGAGAAACTCGGCGGTATCTTCAGCGAGGCGGTTTGCAAGACCCTGAAAAATGTGCGCGGAAAAAAAATCGTTCTGCCTTTCGAAATCCGCGGTAACCGAATCCGTCATCGCTCCTGCGGTCGCCAATTGGAGCCCAACAGCGTCGAATCCCAAATCCTGAGGAGCGAAAAACCGCGCGATTTTCGTCCTGATTCTAAACATCTCTTTTTTATCGCTGGAATAACCGATTATCTCATCCCCAGCGCCGTTACACAAGAAAATTCCCGCAACTCCGGCGGGGCCGAGCCACTTGTTTTTCGCCGATTTTTCAATCCATTCGGCGGCAAGACGGGCGAGTTCGGTTTCCGTTTTTTCCTTGCCGAATTTCCAGTTAAGGTTAAAAAGCAATCTGTAATTTATTTTTATATCATTCAGCGGAACATTCAGCATTCTGACAAAAGTTTTAAATTTCAGTGGAGGTCTGAAAGAAGGAACTTTTTCCGAAATCTTTTCAGACGACTTCACCCGTTGGCCGCTTTCCAAATGCGAAAAAAGCCGCTGGCGGTTGGAATATACTGTCTTCTCCCTGTCGGAGAAAAGATCTTCGATAAACTTCACGCCTTCCATAGCCGTTTTGCAGTAGAAAACATCCTCTTTCAGCGCACCTTTTTTCACTGCGGAAGCGATTTTGAAAGCGAATTCCCAGTTGACGGAAGCGCCGCCAATTAAAATGGGAACTCTTATGTTTTCATCTTCAAGCATCTTCGCAACTGTCAGCATATGGTTGGATGTCTGAACGAGAAGAGCGCTCATCCCGATGGCAAACGGCCTGTGTTTTTTCGCCGCCTCAACGAATTTTCCGCTTTCCACCTGCGAACCGAGGTCTATAACCTCCCAACCCCAGTTTTCAAAAAGCGTTTTCACAAGGTCCTTCCCGATGGAATGGACATCCTGAAAAACCGTTCCGAGAACAATCTTTCCCTTTTTCGCGACCTCGCCGGATCCTGAAAATTTCAGAAACGACTCCGTGAAATCCATAACATATTTCATCAGCTGCGCGGATTTCAAAAGATGCGGAAGCGAAACTTCGCCGTCAGCGAATTTATCGCCGAGTTCATTCATCGCCGAAATCAGATTTTCGCTCACAAAATCGAGAGGCTTCTTGCGCGAGAAAATTTCAAAAACAAGCGGAATAATCCCGTCGCTATATTCGAAATTGAATTCGCCTCTTTCGATTTTCCCGCGAAGACTCTGCCTGTATCCGTCTTTGATTCTGGCGACAACCGCTTCGAGCCTGTCCGCAGAATCATAAACCTTTCCTGCCCGCGACGACAGCGAGATTTTTCTGCCGCCCTTTTTTAGCGACGCGGCTCTTTCGAGTTCATCCAGCGCGTCGGAGTCCTTTCCGAAAATTGCCCGTTCCGCCAGTTTCCGCTCTTTCGAAGGGATGCTTTCCACAGGAATAAAATTGTTCGGATTTACGATGGCCGCCGCAAGACCCCTTGAAACCGCCTCCGCAAGAAAAACGGAGGTGAGAACCCTTCTGACGAGGGGATGAAAACCCGCCGAAAGATTTCCGACTCCGACAATCGTTTTCGCTTTTTTGTCCAGTTTCGCAATCAGCGAAATCGCATCGAGAGATTCAACCGCGAAATTCACGGGGGCATCACCTTCCGACCCGACGGGAAAAATTCCTACATCAAAAAAAATATCCTCAAATCCGACGCCGTAAGAGCGGCATTTTCCCGCGAGTTTCTCCGCAATTTCCAGTTTTTGCTTTGCGGTTTTCGCAGGTCCGCCCTCGTCGCTCAGCATCGCGATATAAACTGGCCTGTGAAAAACGGTTTTTTCAATAACGACATCCGCTTTTGTGGAATCTCCGTATTTTTCGAGCGAAATCGAATTTAAAATTGGTCTTCCGGGATAAACCTTCACAGCAGCCTCAAAGACCTCAGGGTCAAACGAATCTATCGAGAATGCCCCCCCGAAATCAGGGAGGAGCCTGCTCAAAACGACTCTCATCGCGTTTTTCACATCATACGCGTTCGAATCCAGACAAATATCGAGAATTTTCAGCCCCAGTTCCTCCTGCCCCGTCTTCACTTCCTCCAGCGCGTCAAAGTCTATCTCTTTCGACTTTTCCACCGCTTCCCTGACTTTTTTGGAACCTCTGACATTCAGACGCTCGCCGATTTGAAGAAGCCCGCCCGCGTTAATCGGAACCGCGTTTTGAGGACCCGAGACAAAAATTCTTTTATCGATTTTTCTTTCAGCAGGTTTTCTGCCTCTTACCCTTTTCGAAATTTCCCTTATGTGCTCCGGCGTCGTGCCGCAGCATCCGCCGACAATGTTCGCGCCGTATTTCAAAGCGAATCTTTCCATAATTGCGGCAAATTTCTTGGGCGGAAAATCATAAATAACTTTGCCGTCTTTCGTAAAAGGAAGACCCGCGTTAGGCACAACCGAAAAAGGAACTTTTGAATACTTTGAAATCTTCTGAACAGCGGGTTCCATAAGGTCGGGCCCTATCGAGCAGTTTATTCCGAAAACATCAATTCCGATATCCTGAACAGTGACAAAAGCGGACAGAATATCCGTGTTAAAAAGAGACATTCTGGAAAATCTGTCGACTGTAACCTGCAAAATCAGAGGGATTTTTTTGCCTCTTTCCTTCATCGCCAGCAGGCAGCCGGAGAATGCGGCTTTCACCTCCAGAATATCCTGCTGCGTTTCAAGAAGCAAAACATCAGCGCCGCCGTCGATGAGACCGAGCGAATGAAAATAATAATTTTTCTCGATATCCTCCCATTCGGCTCTTTTAAGCGTCGCTGGGGATGGAGAAAGAAATCTGTTTGAAGGGCCCATCGAACCGAACACAAAAAGAGGCCGGCCGTCATACTCCGCCATTTTCATGTATTTCCCGATTGCCTTCTTTGAAATTTCCGCGCCGATGCGGGAAAGTCTATACGAAATTTCAGACGGCTCCGCTGAAGAAAAATCAATTCCTGAATCTCCGAATTTTTCGTCTGAAAATGCGCTGAAATCAAAGTCCTGTATGCGAAACATCCCGCAACCAAATGTATTTGTTTCAATCGCGTTTGCCCCGACCAGACAGGACTCTGTTGATTTTTCAATTTTTTCGCGGGTCTGCTTCGCAGACCAGTTTTTGAAGGATTTTTTAATTCCCCGTCAAGAGAAACCAAAAAAGACCAAGGTTTTTTCCAGTCAAGG
>JAGHAK010000105.1 GCA_021161565.1 Elusimicrobiota bacterium
AAGATGAAAAATGAAAAAAATCAAAAATCAAAATGGAAAATGACAGATTAAAATGTAAAAAGTTTCTGTTTGCCTTTTCCTATGGGATATGTGAATTTTGGATTTTGGATTGTCATTTTGAATTTTGCAGTTTGAATTTTGAATTGAAAAAGTGATATGGAGACAAAGAAACTTTTCGACTTGTTAACTTGTTAGTGTGTGTGCGTAAAAAACAAGCGACGGAGGTTTCCTGCGAACAAAAGTAATTTTTTTTACCGGCTCTTCAGGCGGACACATAAATCCTGCTCGCGCTTTACAGAAAAAACTCCCCGACTCGCACATTGTAGCCATAAAATCTCCTGTGTCGGCGGAAATTCTGAGAAAAAATCCGAATGCCACTCTTATCCGCCCGCTAGCGGCAAGAAAATTCAAACCTTCCGCTGTCTTTGATTTGTTGAAACTGCTGGTTTTTCTGCTTAAAAACAAACCCCGAATGGTTGTCTGCTTCGGCGGATATCTTAACCTTATTGCCGTTCTTTCCGCGGTTTTCTCGGGCTCGATAATCTATTTTTACGAACCCAACCTCATTCCGGGGAAGGGAACTTACCTGCTAAAAAATTTCGCCACGAAAATTTTTTGCGCCTTCGAAAGCACAAAAAAATTTTTCCCCAAAAAAGCGGAAATCTGCCCGATTCCCGTGAAACTGACAAAAAAGGACAAAACCGAAACTCTGTACCGGCTGAATCTCGACTTCGGAAAACCCGTTATTCTCGTTACGGGCGGAAGTCAGGGGGCAAAATTCATAAACAATCTGATTTGCCGCGCGCTCGAACTCGGGAAACTGAACTCATATCAGATTATTCACATCACAGGAAAAATCGATTTCGAAAAAATTTCCGAATTTTATTCCATTCATAAAAATAAACACATAATTCTTCCTTTTTCCAACATGATGTCAACCCTTTATTCAGCTTCGAGTCTCGTTATATCAAGAGCGGGAGCCGGATCTCTCTCGGAAATCGCTTTTTTCAAACTGCCGGCTATTCTGATACCATATCCGGGAGCGGGAGGGCACCAGAAATTAAACGCCCTTTATTTCGCAAGCAAAAACGCCACAACCGTTCTGGAAGAAAAACAGGCAAATCCTGACACGCTTATAAAAGCAATTGAGGAAATTCTTTTTGGCAAAATCTGGAAATACAAAGAAAATCTTGCTAAAATAACAATCTCGGACGATGGAAGCGAACTTTTGAAAAAGGTAAAATGGTAAAGGAATTTTCTATCTCGACATCTCGACAAACAGAAATGATTGAAATAACATCCAGTGTGGTCTCCGCTATTTCGTCATCCGGCGTAAAAAACGGAACAGCGCTTGTTTATGTTCCCCATACCACGGCCGCGGTAACGATAAACGAAAACGCCGACCCTTCCGTAAAGAGGGATATCATCTACGAACTGAACAAAATAATTCCTTTTTCCGACAACTACACACACGCCGAAGGGAATTCCGCCGCGCACATAAAAGCGTCCATCATCGGGGAATCCATAACCGTTGTAATTTCCGGAGGCAAACCGCTTCTCGGAACATGGCAGGGAATCTTTTTCTGCGAGTTCGACGGACCGAGACGAAGGAAATTTCTTGTAAGGATAGCGAAGAGCGAACAATAAAGATGACCAGCGCAAAATGACAAACAGAAAATTCGAAGTGGCTGTCGCCGGTGCTACCGGAGCCGTGGGCAGGGAAATGATAAAGGTTCTCGAAGCAACAAATTTTCCCGTTAAAAAGATATCCTTTCTGGCATCATACCGCTCGGCGGGAAAAAAACTGAAATTCAAAGACGAAGAAATCGCCGTCGAAGAATTATCCGAAAAATGGATTGCGGAAAACAGTCCTGACATCGTTCTGATGTCCGCCGGAGGGGGGACTTCAAAAAAATTTTCCCCGCTTTTCGAAAAAAAGAAAATTTATGTAATTGATAATTCCTCTGCATGGAGAATGAGCCAGGGCGTGCCTCTGGTGGTGCCTGAAATAAATCCGCGGACTCTTTCGACTGACAAATACATAATCGCTAATCCAAACTGCTCCACAATCCAGATGGTACACGCTCTTTTTCCAATACACAAAATTTCAAAAATAAAACGAATTGTCGTCACAACTTTTCAGGCGGTTTCCGGAGCAGGGCAAAAAGCGATTCTGGAACTGCGCAACCAGACGGGGAAAATAGCGGCAAGCAATTTTGAAAAAATTCAGCTTCCCCCGAGACAATTTTCCGCCTTTCCTCATCAAATAGCGTTTAATTGCCTGCCTCAGATTGACGTTTTCCTCGAAAACGGATACACGAAAGAAGAAATTAAAATGGTCAACGAAACAAAAAAAATCCTTGACCCGGAAATCGAGGTGACGGCAACCTGCGTAAGGGTTCCTGTTTTCAGAGGGCACTCCGAAGCGGTGAATATCGAACTAAAACAGGAAATCAAAATCGAGAAAATCAGAGAAGCGCTTTCAAAAACGGAAAATGTGAAAGTCATAGACGATGCGAAAAATCTGAAATATCCGATGCCAATTATGGCTGCGGAAAAATACGAAACATTCGTCGGAAGAATCCGGCAGGATCCTTCAAGAAAAAACTGCTACTGGCTCTGGATTGTCTCGGACAATCTTCTGAAAGGGGCGGCTTTGAACGCCGTTCAGATTGCCTTCAAACTCGCCGAAATATTGTGAAAAACTGGAAACTTTCCGTTTCATATGACGGGAGCAAATTTTTCGGAAGTCAAATACAGAAAAACAGACCAACAGTTCAGGGATTCCTGAAAAAAGCGATTGAAAAAACCGTCGGGCATAAAGTGAAACTGACATTCGCCTCCAGAACCGACAGAGGTGTCCACGCAAGGGCGAACTTCTGCAGTTTTCAAAGCGGGACAAAAATTCCGCGGGAAAACCTGAAACACGCGATAAACTCACGACTTCCAAAGCACATCAGAGTCAACAAAGTTTCTCCAGCACAGAATTTCGACGCGAGAAGGTCGGCAAAATCGAAAATATACAGATACTTTTTCAAAACAAGAAATTTTTTCCCTTATGACCACGATTACCGTCTTTTCGCGGCAAAGCAGCCCGACTGGGCAAAAATGGAAGCAATGGCGGAAAGAATTCCGGGGAGAAAAGACTTCAGGCATTTCTCGTCCTGTTCGGACAGAAAAAACACGACAGCGGAAATTTCAAAATGCGAAATCCGAAAAACGCAAGACGGTTTTTACATCGAGGTGGAAGGGAGCCATTTTCTATACAAAATGGTTCGCACAATTTGCGCGCTGATTTTGAAAGCGGGAATGGGGGAAATCAGCCCCGGCAATTTCGAAAAAATAATAAAGGGGAAATTCCGCCACATACAGCCCTTGCCCCCGAACGGGCTCTATTTGTGGAAAGTGAAATATGAATCCCCCACCTGCACGCAGGTGGGGGATGAAAAATGAAAAAGGTGAAAAGTGAAAAGTAGAAAAGGTAAAATCCCCCCTCTCTTTCTCCCCCCTTCCAGGGGGGAGATTAAGTAGGGGGTTCTTTTCCCTTATCAACTTGTCAACTCATTAACTTATCATTTTGAATTTCGCGATTTGAATTTTGAATTGAGAAAATGATATGAAGACAAGAAAATGGAAAAATCAAAAACATCGCGAGCAATTCTTGCCAGCAGGGCTGTGTGAGCGAGAAATTCAACCCTGTTTTCGCAGCGAACACAGAGCGAGCGATTCCGCTTGCGAGAGCGTCCCTGACGGCAAGATTGCGAGTGATGAAATGATGAATCCCCCACCTGCGAGCAGGTCCCCCACCAAGATTCTGGTGGGGGGCAGGTGGGGGATGTGACTTTTGGCACATTGACATTATCCCTTTTTCAAACTAAAATGTAATAAACCAAAAAATACAGGAGGCTCATAATGAAAAGTAAACTTTTTACTATTGCTGTGCTGTTAGGGCTGCTTGTTCTCTCATCCTGCGAAAACAAAAATCTGTTCGGGAAATTTCACAAAAGAGGTTCTTCGGGAAATGTGGAAGTTCTGCTAAATGACGCAAACGCCTCGCTTGCTGAAAATGACTATTCGAAAGCAAAGGAAATCGCCGACGAAATTCTCGCGAAAGACCCTGACAACTCGGAAGCGCTTTATATCTCCGCTTCTGCGGAACTAAAAGAAGCGGGCTTTGACATCGCGGGTCTTGTAACGTCTGTCATCAGTTCTTCTTCCACATCAACAGACTCTGATTCACTCCTGGAGACATTCGAGTCCCTTGATGTTAATGAAGTCGCAACTGCAATCAGCAATTCAGTTGACAAACTGAAAAAAATCGCCGAGGGCTCGGCTGACGGGACAATTTCTGCTGACGATGTTGATGTGAATCTGAATCTCGGCATCCTCGAAGTTCTGGATGCCGCAATAAACATTGTTGATTTTGACGGAGACGGGATAATCGTGGATGACACCGACGATGTTGTTCAGGTTGACGAAAACTATAATGTGAGCGTCAAAATCGGAACGGAAACAAAAAAAGTGGATGACCTTACACAAGAGGACTACGAGCAGTTAAAATCCAGTTACAGCACCACACTCACCAGCAAAGTTCAGGAAAGCGTTGACCAGGTTGGTTCCGCAATCAATCATCTCATAGTCGCAAACGAAAGCGCCGGCTATACGAACGAAGAATCTGTTCTTGACGATTTAAAAGATACAATCGAGACCGATTTGAAGCCGCAACTTAACGACCTTTTAACGCAACTTCAGCAATAAAGGGGGAAATGTGAAAAAATTAATTTATCTTCTATTCATTTGTTTGGCGGCAAACTTAACTGCCGAAGGCGAACCTTTTTTCATAAGAGACATCCGTTCTCTCGGAATGGGAAGCGCTTTTACGGCAATGTCCGATGACGCAAACTGCCTTTTTTACAATCCCGCAGGCGTGGCAGCATCAAAAAGAGGGCATCTAACTGCCTTTCAGATAGGAGCCGCAATCGGAGACGACCTCAAAGAGGGCTATAACTGGTACAATGACAATTCTGACGACCTCGATAATATGGACACGCTCAAAGACACCGACCCCGATAAATACAATGCTCTGATGACAGAAGTGGTAAACAAAATCAGCAATTTAAGAATCCTGACAGAAATAAATTTTCCGCAGAGTTCCTACATCCGACCCGGGAAATTTCTGTCGTTCGGATTCGGCTTCTATACAAACGCTTTTCTTCTCGCTGATATAAATCCTGGAATAATCGTTCCCACAATCGACATACTCGGCAGAGTCGACGGAATAATCCCCGTCGCTTTCGGAAAGAATTTTCTGAACAACCGTCTATCCGTCGGAATTTCTCCGAAAATTGTTTTCAGAAACAAGTTTGAAGAGGATAGAATGACTTTTCTTGAAATGGAAAACTTCAATCCTGAATTTCAAACCGGCAGTGCGCTCGGATGGGACATCGGAGCAATTTACAAAATCAAAGAAAACCTCAGCGCTGGACTCGCAATAAAGGATTTCGGCGGAACGAAAATTGATTATCCGGAAGTCTGGGACACCGACTATTCAACCGAAACGCCAAAATATCCCGCTCATTCGGAAATGACCCATCCTCAGATGAACGTAGGCATAAGTTACAGGCCCCAGAAACTCGTTTACTGGCCGGGAAAATTCGTGAAACTTCCAAAAAATATGTTTCTCGTCACAGCCGACCTTTGGGATATATGGCGCACAAAAAATAAAACCATCTGGTCCGACCATCTCTGGCCGAAAATCCATTTCGGCGTGGAAGCGAATCTCCTGAGCATTCTGCGTATGAGATTTGGCATAAATCAGGGTTATCCCACTTACGGATTCGACATAAATCTGTTTCTGTTTCACATAGAATACGCCCGATGGGCGGACGAACTCGGAATGTTTGCCGGCGAAATCCCGGATTGGAAGCAGAAAATCGCACTCACGCTGAAATACAATCTCGGCTGGCTCTCCAAACCCACTAAAAAGGAAAAATTGAAAAAAGCGGAAAAACCCGCACCGAAAAAAGCAAAAAAAGTTCAAATTCCCGAAAGCGAGAAAACAAACATTGCTGTGGCGGAATTCGAAGCACGACCGCCTCTGGGCCAGTCGGACGCGGCCTTCATATCAGAGTTCATAAGAACAGACCTTATAAACTCCGGTTTATTCAACGTTGTGGAAAAAAACAATATGAATAAAATTCTCGTGGAACAGGGATTTCAGCAGACTGGCTGCTCTGATGCGGACTGCGCGGCTAAAATGGGAAAAATCCTGAATGTAAAATCGATAATCGTCGGGTCCTGCGGAAAACTGCTCGGCAAATATGTCGTAACGATGAACGCTGTAGATGTGGGAACCGGGAAAATAACTTATTCCGACAACATTACCGTCGAAAAAGACGACCAACTCAGGGAAAGCATTTCAAAAATGGCGGAAAAATTCGCAAAAGCAACCCAAAAATAAAGAACTTTTAGCCTGCTTTATTCATATTAAAAGGAGGAAACCGCCCTTTCGGTTGATGTGGTATGATGGAATGTGAAATAGAAAAAAATGAAAAAGGTATTATACTACCGAGGAAACTTTCAAGAAAGGGCGGG
>JAGHAK010000145.1 GCA_021161565.1 Elusimicrobiota bacterium
GCCTTTTCCCTGCCTGTCAGATTGAGGGAAAAGAAGTCATAACAATAGAAGGTTTGAGCAAAGGCGGAAAACTTCATCCCATACAAAAAGCGTTTGTGGAGGAAGGCGCGGTTCAGTGCGGTTTCTGCACGCCCGGAATGATTCTCGCGGCAAAGACTCTTCTGGACAAAAACAAAAATCCCGGCGAGAAAGAAATAAAGGAAGGCCTTTCGGGAAATCTCTGCCGTTGCACCGGTTACGAGAAAATTTTCAAAGCGGTAAAAAAGGCGTCTAAATCTAAAAAAATATGAGATTTCTGAAAATAGAGAAATTATCGGATTTGAAGACCGTCAGGGAAAAAGTCACTTTTCTGGCGGGCGGGACGGATATTTACCCTCTTTTGAGCGACGGTTTTCTGGAAAATGAAATTTTTTGCGATATTTCGGGAATAGAAAACCTGAAAAAAATTTCCATCGGGAAAAAAGAGATAAAAATCGGCGCTCTTGTCACTTTTTCGCGGATTAGGCAAAATTCGGTCCTTTCGCATTATGCAGGCGCGCTCGTAAAGGCAGCGGGCGAAGTGGGGTCGCCTCAGATAAGGAACAGAGCGACAATAGGGGGCAATGTTGCCACTGCATCTCCTTCGGGAGACTCGATTCCCGCGCTCTTTGTCCTGAAAGCGAGAATAAAAACAAATAAAAGGACAATTCCCGTCGAGGACTTTTTTATGGGCGTCAAAAAAACGGTTCTCGCGAAGAATGAAATCATAACGGAAATTATTTTGCCGAAGAACAAAATGTTTTCCGATTTTGTGAAAGTCGGCCCTCGGAAGGCTCTTGCTATTTCGAAAGTTTCCGTTGCCTTGGCGGTAAAAAAGAAAAACAATATCGCGGAAGAAGTTTTAATCGCTTTTGGCGCGGTGGCGCCGACAGTCGTGAGAGCGCGGAAAGCGGAGCAGTTCTTGACGGGAAAAATTTTTTCGAAAGATAATATTTCAAAAGCGGCGGAAATCGCGAAAGGCGAAATTTCGCCGATTGACGATTTCCGTTCCACGGGAAAATACAGAAGGTCTGTCGCTGGAGTCCTTGTGGCAAGAATCCTTGAAAAAGCGATATAACTTTTTCATAACAAAAAAATATAAAATTAAAAGTAGATCTCTCAGTAGTAGGTAAGGATATTGAAAGGGTGGAAAGATGGAAAAGCGGGAAGGTGTAAAGGGGGCGTTTATGGTTAAAAATCTTTTTTGGCTGGGACATGCGAGTTTCAGGATTGAGGGCAGCAAAACAATCTACATCGACCCTTATAATCTGAAAGAAGAGCAGAAGAAGGCGGATATTGTTTGCGTGACGCATTCGCATTACGACCATTTGAGCGTCAAGGATATAAAAAAAATTGCAGACGACAAAACGGTTATCGTCGCTCCTGTGGATGCATCTTCGAAACTTTCAGGGAAAGTAAAAAAAGTGAATCCCGGAGATGTAGTCGAAGTTGAAGGGGTAAAAATCGAGGTGTATCCCGCTTACAATACGAATAAAACTTTCCATCCGAAATCCAACAACTGGGTGGGATATGTCATTGAAATGGACGGTCGGAGAATTTATCATGCAGGAGACACGGATTTCATAGAAGAAATGAAAAATCTGAAAAACATCGATATCGCTCTTCTTCCCGTAAGCGGAACTTTTGTTATGACATCCGAAGAAGCCGCTGCAGCGGCAAAAACAATAAATCCAAAAATCGCGGTGCCGATGCACTGGGGCGCCGGGATTGTCGGAGATAGGTCTGATGCCGAAAATTTCGGGAAACTGCTTGAAGGAATTATCGAAACGAAAATTCTTTTATGAATATTTCAGGAATTGTTCTCGCCGCGGGGCTTTCTTCGAGAATGGGATTTCCCAAAGCGCTTCTCGAGGTAAAAGGCAGAACTTTTCTGGATATAATCTGCGGGAAATTAGCGGCAGTATGCAGAGAAATCATTGTTGTTGTCGGTTTCCGGGCGGAAAAAATAATCCCGCGGATAGATTTGAACTCGGCGAAAATCGAAGTCGTCAAAAACAAAAATTTCGAGAGGGGAATGCTTTCGTCTCTGAAAGAGGCTCTGAAAAAAATGACCCCCGCCAGCGAAGGTTTTTTTCTGAATCCCGTTGACCATCCTTTTGTCAAAGAGGAAACATACCGCCTTCTCGCGCAAAAATGGGCGAAGAGAAAAAACAGGATAATAATTCCCTCATACGGAGGGCGCAGGGGACATCCGCCGATTTTGCCGAGAATTTACATTCCGAAAATCCTCGAACTGCCCGACGATATTTCAGGCGGGGTCAAGGCGGTTTTCCCGAAAAACGGCGCGAAAATTTTGCCACTTGAAACGCAGGATAAAGGTGTTATAATAGATGTTGACACGCCGCAGGATTATGAAAAGTTAAGATGGTTGATTTTGAGCAATTAAAGGAACTGAAAGAAAGAAAGGAACCTTTTGCCGTTGCGACTGTCATCAGAAGCGAAGGGTCGTCTCCCTCCAAAGTTGGTTCTTCTATGATTGTTTTTGCCGATGGAAAATCAAGAGGAACCGTTGGCGGAGGGGAGGTGGAAAAAGACGCGATAGAACAGGCGAAGTTGCTGATAAAAAAAGGGAAATCCGCAACCGTGTCCTTTAATCTTGGCGGGGGAAAAAGGGGTTCAGATTTCGCCACTGAAATGGTCTGCGGTGGCAATGTCGAAATTTTTTTCGATGTGTGGAAACCGCCTCTGAGACTCGTCGTGTTCGGCGCGGGACACATAGGGAAAAAACTCGCTGAAATATCGAAAGTTCTGAA
>JAGHAK010000096.1 GCA_021161565.1 Elusimicrobiota bacterium
TCACTATACTTTGAAGCTGAAGATGAAGATGATTTGAGGAAGATAGGATTCAGTAAAGACGGCAAGTTTCAGCATCCGCAAATTTTACTGGGACTTCTTGTAGGAGAACAAGGATTGCCAATAGGCTATGATATTTTTGAAGGCAACACATTTGAAGGGCATACTTTGTTGCCTGTGCTGGAGAAGTTTCAATCAAAATATGGTTTCAAAAAGCCAGTTGTAGTGGCAGACGCAGCTTTACTTTCAAGGCGAAATCTTAAAACTTTGCAGAAGGAAGGATACAAATTTATTGTCGGGGCTCGAATCAAAAGCGAAAGCGAAGAAGTAAAACGAGAAATACTTCAAAGAGCAAAAAATATTAAAGACGGGGGAAGGATTTGTGATAAAAAAATCGGACGGGCACCGTCTCGTTGTTACCTATTCGGATAAACGCGCAAAAAAAGACGCGCATAATCGGCATCGCGGGATTAGGAATCTACGACGCCGAACACGGTCAGGACGCTTGACGAAACAGAGCATCAATAATCGCGGATATAACAAGTTTCTGACTATTCAGGGTGAAGCGTCCATCTTTATTGACGAAGGAAAAATAAGAGAAGACGAGCGATGGGACGGGCTGAAAGGATATGTAACAAACACACGCTTTTCAGTGCGGAAAGTGGCAGACAACTACGTTCATTTGTGGCAGATAGAAAAAGCTTTTCGTATTTCAAAAACCGATCTCAGGGTGCGACCGATATATCATTACAAAAGACAAAGAATTGAGGCTCATATCTGTGTTGCCTTTGTCGCTTACACAATTTACAAGGAACTGGAATACCTGTTGAAACAGCAGGGTATTTTAATGAGTCCGAAGCGGGCAGCAGAACTGACTCACACAATGTATGAGCTGGAATATACTTTGCCACAGTCGAAGAAAAAAGAAAAGATACTATTGAAAATGGATGATGAACAGCAGGTGCTCTATAATGCTATTTATAGATGATTGGGTGTTGCATTGGCGAAGTCAGGAGAATCTGAGGAAGATTTCTTCTAATTTTTTTCTTTTTTATGACTTCTGCCAAGTAAATGAAAAACAAAGATAAAAAAGACAAAGAAAAAATCCCCGCGCTGATGTAAGTTCCGAATTTTAAAACTTTCTGCCTTTTTTTCATTTGAGCGTAATACCCCGGCTGAGTAAATCTTGTAGAAACAGATAATATCTTCTGTTTTGTGGCAAAATCAATGATATTCAGAGTTAACCTGCAAAGTTTATTTTTCCCAGGAATTGCCTCACAAAAAACCTGCGGATAATATCTCAAATTTGCAGAAGCCCTTGCCTCTTTCTGAATCAAACGGGAAAACGAATCAGAACCAATCAAATTGCCCCAGCGTCTAATGTAAATGTTGATTTTCTTTTTAATGCCTTCTCTTTCATTTTCGCTGACAAGAACTTTCCATTTTTCATAAGCAAACAGAACCGCATTAATATCCGGGAAAAGTTTTTCTATTTCTTCTGACTGAATTCCATGAATTTCTTCAATGGATGAGATATAACCTCTCAGATTTTTTTCCGATGCTCTTTTTTTCAGTTCCCCGGCAAACTGTGAAAATGCTCTTTCAGTGGAAATAATCTCTGGTGGAAAAAGATAAAAATAAAGAAAAGTTAACGGAAAAATAAGAGAAATCAAAAGAAAAACAGAAAAAATCTTCTTTGCCATTATTTTACCACTCAGTAGTATTTTATCTAATTTTGCGCGGTTTTGCCATAACAAACAGAAAAGATTTTGCTATAATTGAGAATGCTTCTTGACGCGTTTTCTATTCTTTACGGCGCTGGAGTCGGGTTCAACCGCCTGCTTTACAAAACAGGTTTTAAAAAAACGGCGGTATTTCCAGCTTTTGTCATCTCCGTCGGAAATATCACGGCAGGAGGCGCCGGAAAAACTTCGTTTGTAATGAAAGTGTGTGAAATTCTTAAAGACAAAAATCCTGCTGTTGTCACAAGAGGCTATAAAGGGAAAGAAAAAGGACCTATTGTGGTCTCATCCGAAAAAGACGCAGCGGAAAAATTCGGAGATGAGCCAGTGATGATGAGTCGGCATCTGAAAAATATCCCCGTAATTGTTTCAAAAAAAAGAAGCGAAGGAGTGAAATTCGCTGTCGAGCAACTCAAGAAAGACACAATAATTCTTGACGATGCCTTCCAAAATTTCTCTGTAAAAAAAGACAGGGAAATCGTCATAATCGACGTCTTAAAACCCCGGGGAAAATTTATGCGAGAGAGATTTTCCTCAATAAAGCGCGCCAACGCGGTTTTCATAAGCAGAGCGAATCTAACTGGCAGGGAAAAACTCAAAAAACTGAACGCGAAACTCTCGAAATACGGCGTGCCTGTATTCGCGGCTAATCTCGAAATCTCGGAGATTTGCGACATAAAAACGGGCGAAAAATACGATATCGAAAAAATCAAAAATCAAAAAATCGCCGCTTTCTGCGGAATCGGAAATCCCGAATCGTTCAGAACTCTTCTTGTTGAAAACGGCATAAACCCCAGAAAATTCCTCAAATTTCCCGACCATTACTCATACAAAAAAAGCGATATCGAAAAACTCGACCCGGATTTTATCTGGCTTGCGACCGAGAAGGATGCTGTGAAACTGAGAAATATCCCTCCGAACAAAAAAATTTTTCGCGTGGAAACGGTTATAAAAACGGATGATAGGATTAAAAATCTTTTTTTATAGGCTGCTTTTGAGAATTTCCTCTTTTCTCGGAAAAAAACGCAAAGCGGTTTTTCTGGACAGAGACGGCACAATCAACTATGATTCCGGATATGTGGGAAGTATCGCCGATTTCAAACTCTTTCCCGAAACAATTCCGGCTCTGAAGAAACTTTCAGAAAACGGATTTCTTCTGATTATTGTCACAAACCAGTCGGGAGTGGGGAGAGGTTATTTCAAAATGGCGGATGTTCGGAAAATACACAGGCATCTCGAAAAAATCCTGGCGAAGGAAAAAATCTATCTCGCGAAAATCTATGTCTGCCCGCACAGACCTGATGAAAATTGCCGATGCAGAAAACCGAGACCATACTTCTTTGAAAAAGCGGTTTCGGAATTTAACCTCATCAGAAAAAAATGCTATTCAATAGGGGACAAGAAACGCGACATTGAGGCAGGTAAAAAAGCGGGTATAAAAGGTATCCTGCTTGGAAGAGATTTTAAAAACCTTGTGGATGCAGTGGAATTTATAGTGAATGAATCTGAATAGATTTCGGCTTTATCTAATGCGTTTTTCCGTTCTGGTTTATTTTTTTATTTTCTTTCGCGTCCGCAAAGAAGTAATTCCTCTGGCTTTTTTCATCGGACTGATTTTAACGGTAAAGGGAGAACTGACACGCGTTCTTGCCCAGTCGACAATCGACAAAGACCGCAAACTGGCAAAAGAAGGTCTTTACGCCTGCTGCCGCAATCCCCTTTATCTTGGAAGTTTTTTCATCGCAACAGGATTTCTCTGTTTTACCGTAACCGCGAAATTTCACCCGGAAGTTTTTATATTCTGGCTGATTGTCATAACCGTCAACTTTGTCGTTTACAGGAAAAAAATCAAGGATGAGGAAAAACGCTTGACTGAACTCTTTGGCGCGGAATTCGTAAATTATAAAATGAACGTGCCGGTTTTCTTCCCAAAACCAAAAGAAGTTTTGAAACATATAAAAAACCTGAAAATAAATCCAAAACAAATTGTCGGCAACAGGGAACATAAAATGTTTTTGGGTCTTGTAATTATGCTTATTGTGATAACAGGCGGAATTTTTTATTATTAACCTATGAACACAAAGGAAATCAGGAAAAAGAAAATTCTTGTTGTCGGCGACATAATTCTCGACAGATTTATTTACGGAGACGCTTCAAGAATTTCTCCGGAGGCGCCGGTTCCGGTGGTAAAAATGGAAAAGGAATTTTTCAGTCCTGGCGGCGCAGCAAATGTCGCGGTGAACCTTGCCTCTGTCGGGGCAAATGTTGTCCTCTGCGGGACACTCGGAGACGACTACTACGGAAATTTCGCGATTGAAGAATTTGAAAAAAAACGAATTTCAGCCAAAGGCATTATCAAATCGGAAAAAGTCCCGACAACGATAAAAACACGCATTATCGCAAGAAAACAGCAGCTTGTCCGACTCGACAGGGAAAAAATAAACGAGACCAACCCGGAAAGATTCATTCCTTTTCTCAAAAAAGAAATAAAAGAAACGAACGCCGTGATAATTGCCGATTACGGCAAGGGAATGATAACAAAAAAACTTCTTGAATTCCTCATACCCCTCGCTTCAAAAAACGGAAAAATCATAACAGTCGACCCGCAGACAGAGCATTTTTTCAGATACAAAAATGTAACGACTCTGACTCCAAATCATTTCGAAGTCGCAAAAGCACTCGGCATTAAAACCGAAACCGATGAAGAAGTAAAAAGAGCGGGTTTCAAAATCCTGGGTAAACTGAACGCAAAATCCCTTGTTATAACAAGAGGCGAAAAAGGAATGGCGGTTTTCAAAGGAAAAAAAGTTCTGAACATTCCAACCGTGGCAAAAGATGTTTTTGATGTGACAGGAGCAGGAGACACCGTAATCGCGATTCTTACTCTCTCCTTGAGTTGCGGTCTGAACATTTTCGAAAGCGCGAAAATCGCAAACAGAGCCGCGGGAATCGTCGTCGGAAAGTTCGGCACAGCGGCGCTCAGCAAAAAAGAACTCACAAAATGTCTGTAATCGGCGTGATTCCCGCGAGGTGGGGTTCAAAAAGATTTCCAGGCAAACCGCTTGCCAGAATCGCGGGCAAAACACTGATTCAACGCGTCTGGGAACAGGCGAAAAAATCAAAACTTCTTGATGACATAATCATTGCCACCGATGACATTAGAATAAAAAAAGAGGCGGAAAAATTTAAAGCAAAAGCAGTGATTACAAAAAAGGCAGATTCCGGTACCAAGAGAATCGTCGAAGTCATCAGGAAAAAAAAATACGGAATCGTAGTAAACATACAGGGAGACGAACCATTAATCGACCCGAAAATAATAGATAAACTCATTTCCTGTTTTAAAGACAAAAATGTGAATGTGGCAACCGCGGCGACGCCGATTACGAAAAGAGAATTTGAATCAAAACACGTTGTAAAAGTAATAACCGGCAAAAACAATGACGCGATTTATTTTTCAAGGGGAAAAATTCCCTATGGAAATTTTCATCTGGCAAAAAAACACATAGGAATTTACGCTTACCGGAGGAAACCTCTTCTTGAATTTCCGAAACTCAAAAGCAGACTCGCGAAAGCGGAAGACCTGGAACAGTTGAAATTCATCGAAAACGGTATTAAAATACGCGTGATTTTTGTAAAATATGCCTGCGCCGCCGTGGATACGCCCGGCGATATAAAGAAAGTCGAAAAAAAATTGAAATGAAAAAGAACATAAAAATCGGCAAGGTTGTCTTCGGCAGAAAACTCGTTATGATTGCCGGAGTCTGCTCGATAGAAAATGAAAATCAGGTTTTAAAAACCGCTTCATTTCTTAAACAAACCTGCGCAAAACACGACATACCTCTCATTTTCAAGGCCTCTTTCGACAAAGCAAACCGGCTTTCGATAAAGTCATACAGAGGCCCTGGAATAAAAAAGGGTCTTGAAATTATCAGCAAAGTCAAGAAAAAACTGAACCTTCCGGCGCTTGTGGATGTGCATTGCGTAACCCAGATAAACGAAGTCAAAAAAGTCGCCGACATAATTCAGATTCCCGCGTTTCTTTCGCGGCAGACGGATCTGATTGTTGAGGCGGCAAAGACAAATCTTCCCATTAACATAAAAAAGGGGCAGTTTCTTTCCCCGTACGATATGAAATACATCGCGGAAAAAGCGGTTTCGACAGGAAACAAAAAAATCATTCTCACAGAAAGGGGAACTTCCTTCGGATACGGAAACCTTGTCGTGGACTTCCGCTCGATTCTCATTATGAGAAAAACGGGATTTCCCGTCGTTTTCGACGCGACGCACTCGGTTCAGCTGCCCGGCGGCGGAGGAGGAAAAACGGCAGGTCAGAGGGAATTTGTTCTCCCGCTTGCAAAGGCGGCTGTCGCGGTAGGAGTCGACGGGATTTTTCTCGAAGTCCATCCTCGCCCCGAAAAGGCAAAATCGGACAGCGGGTCGGTTCTGGGTTTCGGGCAGTTCAAGAAAATCGCAGAGTTTCTTTCAACAAAAATATGAAAAGGCGAACGGTAAAGCAGATTCTGGAAATTGAACGAAAGTCAATTGGGGAAAACATAAACAGCAAGGTTTCGCGAGCTGTGGAAAAAGCGGCGGAAATAATTTCGAAAAGAAAAAAAGGGCGCATTGCCGTTATGGGAATAGGAAAATCAGGTCTTGTCGCCAGGAAAATCGCCTCGACTCTTTCGTCAACGGGAACCCCTTCCTTCTTCACCCACCCCGGCGAGGCCCTTCACGGAGACATAGGAATGCTAACAGGAGAAGACACAATTCTCGTTCTTTCCCTATCGGGAGAACTTGAGGAACTGTCGGGCCTTTATCCGGCGATTAAAAAAATGAAAATCCCGCTGATTTCGATAACGGGCAGGGAAAACTCTCATCTTGCGAAAATCTCCGACTGCGTCATTCCGATAAAAATCACCCGGCAGGCATGTCCTTACAACATCGCGCCGACTTCCTCGACGACCGTTATGATGGTAATCGGCGATGCGATAGCAATTCTGCTGATGCAGAAAAAAAATCTGACAAAAGACAAACTTGCCCTTCTTCATCCCGGCGGAGTTTTGGGAAAAAAACTGACGATGTCAGTAAAGGACATTATGCGGAAGGGCAAAGCCAATCCGAAAATTCCGGAAACCGCGCTGGTTAAGGACGCCCTTCTCGAAATGACGCGAACCCGTCTCGGCGCGGTAAGCGTTGTGGACAAAAAAGGAAAAATCGCGGGATTTTTCACGGACGGGGATTTGCGCAGAGAGATACAGAAAAATCCTAAGATTCTTTCGGAAAAAATTTCCGGCGTAATGACAAAAAAACCTTTTACAATTACCGAGGAAACCCCCGCATGGGAAGCGGCTCAAATAATCAGCAAAAGGAATTTCGACAATATTCCCGTTGTTAGTAACTGCGGGAAGGTTGTTGGTATCATCGATGAAAGAGATTTGCTTGCGGAAGGTCTGATAGATTAATTTGCTCTTTTTATCGTCGGGAAATCTGGCTCTTGACAATGCTTTTGATTTAATCTAAAATCGTCAAGCGTTTAAAAAACGGCCTGTTAGTAATGTGTTGGTAACTAAAATCCGTTTTTTTGCGGATTTCCACCGTTTTTGGAACCCGTCATTTATTATCTCCCTAAAAAGGGGATGGAAAAACCGATGGGGTCGACGCAGTGGAAGTTATGGAAAATTACGAAACTATCTGGAAAAAAATTGTGAATAACCTGCGGCTTGAAATTACAGACGAGACATACAAACTCTGGCTGGAACCGGCTCAGGCGACGGGCATCGAAGAAAAAAATCTTCTTGTAAAACTGCCCAACAAATTTTTCGTAAGGTGGCTTGAAGAGCACTATTCGGAACGTGTGAACAATCTTTTGAAAGAATTCGATCCCGATCTGAAAATCAGATTCTACACGGACAGAAAAGACGAAAAAACCGGCCTGCGGGAAACATCTTCCGACAGAAACGAAACAAGATTTCTTCCTTCGGAATTCAACACAAAATACACATTCGAAAACTTTGTCGTCGGTCAGGCAAACCACTTCGCATACGCCGCCTGCATGGCGATAACCAAAAATCCCGGAAGGGCTTACAATCCGCTTTTTATCTACGGTGGAGTGGGTCTCGGAAAAACGCATCTTCTCAATGCCGTCGGCATTGAGATAAAAAAGAGATTCCCGTCCTACAACATCATATATGTGACTTCCGAAAAATTCACAAATGACCTCATCGAGTATCTAAAAAACAACCTTATGGCGGAATTCCGCCTGAAATACAGAAATGTGGACATTCTGCTGATTGACGACATTCAGTTCATCGCGGACAAAGAGATGATACAGGAAGAGTTTTTCCACACATTCAACGCTCTTTATGACAGACGCAAACAGATTGTAATTACAAGCGATTCGAGTCCAAAAGACCTCGGGTCTCTGGAGGAGCGGCTCAGGTCGAGATTCCAGTGGGGCGTTGTGGCTGACATTCAGCCGCCCGACCTTGAGACGAGAGTCGCGATCCTCAAGAAGAAAACCGAGGCTGAGAAAATAAACATCCCCGACGACGTGCTCTATTACATCGCCTCCAACATAAAATCTAACATCCGGACAATGGAAGGAGCCATGCTCTCGATTGCGGCTTTTGCTTCCCTCACGGAAATGAGGATAACCGTTGATAAAGCGAAGGAATATCTGAGAACCATTATTTCGCCATCTGAAATCGAAAAAGACATAACTCTCGAAAGAGTTCAGGACATCGTCTGCCGACACTTCAACCTGAGACCCTCGGATATGAAGAGCAAAAGAAGAACCGAATCCATCGCTTTTCCGCGACAGGTGGCGATGTATCTCGGCAGAAATCTTACCAACAAGTCCACAATAGAAATAGGATCTTTTTTCGGAGGCAGGGACCATTCAACCGTAATGTACGCCTGTAACCGAATAAAAACCAAAATTCTGAAAGATCCCTATTTTCTGGCTATGTTGAATAAAATCACCAATCAGATAAAGGAGGGCGAATAACTTTTATGTCTTTGAATTTTTGTGGTGAAAATGTGATAAAAGTTGAAAATTACCAACATATTACCAACAGCAGAAATTCATTCAAAATCCTTGCTATTAAAGGCATTTTCGATATGGGAATTAAACATACCAACATACAAACAGGGCATATGGCTATGACTACTAAATTTATATTAGGAGGAAAAGAAGATGAAAATCGTTTGTAAAAAGGGAGAACTCGTAAAGAACCTTCAGATGGCTCTATTGAGTCTCAGTCCGAAAACAATGTTGCCTCACTTGAGTTTTTTGCTGATGGAAGCGGAGGAAAATGAGGTTTCGATAACCTCGACGGATCTTGAAGTTTCCACAAAAATCAGATTTGAGGCTGATGTCGAGAAAAGCGGGCAGATTCTGATTCATGGCGATCTTTTCAATGCTCTGACAAGGGCGCAGGAGGAAAAGGATATAACGATAGAGGAGGACTCTGACAATATCAAGATAAAATGTGGGAAATTCAGAGCAACTGTCGCCAAAGGCAACCTCGGCGACTATCCGCAGATACCGATTCCTCCGAAAGAGAAGGATAATTTTGTGAAAGTTTCCGCATTTCATCTTCAGGAGATGCTCAATAAAACCTTTTTCGCCGCCTCGAAAGACGATGTGAGATATGTGCTCTGCTCTGTTTACTTTGGAGTTTCAAAAGGAAAACTCACGCTTGCCGCAACGGATGGCAAAAGGCTTTCCACAACTTCGAGAGAAGTTTCCACGGCTAAGTCGGTGAAACTTGGAGCCATAGTTCCGGCGAAAACGATAAATATTCTTCACAAGGTTCTCTCAACCTGCGATGAAAATGAGGAGTTTACGGTGACGATTGTTGAAAACAGTATATTCTTTTCCTCCGCTAAAGTTATGATGAGTTCAAGACTGATTGACGGCACTTATCCCGATTTTAAAAATGTCATACCGAAGACTTCCAAAATCAAGGTTGTCACGAACAAGGAGGAATTGCTCAAGGCCACGGTCAGAGCTTCGAGCATTTTTCAAGTCGGGATTTCGGCGGTTACCAACGCCGTGAAGTATCAGTTGAAAAAGGAGAAACTGGTAATTTCGGCGAGTTCCTCGGGCTTTGGAGAATGCGAAGATGAAGTCGAGGTCGAATCGAGCGGCGGAACGCTCAACATCTCGTTTAATCCGGTTTTTGTGATAGATATTCTAAAACATCTGGAGAGTGAAAAAGTCGTGATGGAATTCACGGATTCGCTGAACGCTGCGGTTTTCAAAACGCCTTCAGACGAGAGTTTTCTGTCGCTGATTATGCCGATGAGACAATAAAATGCAAAAATCAAAAATCAAAATGTAAAATTATGATTACAATAGGTTCTTTCGCCGAGAAACTGAAAAAGAGTATGGAGAAACTGAAACTTGTAAGCGATGAATGGAAAAACAGCCCTTTCGGCAGGAAATACGAAGTTGAGGATATCAGTTTTTCCAAGAAATGCCTGTTCGTTTACACAGGCTCGTCGATTGTGAAGAAAGACATCGAGATAAATTCGGACGAAATAGTGAAATTGCTCAACAAAAAACTGCCTGGGAGGAAATTCATAAAAGAAATAAAAGTAAAGGTGGGAAAAAGATGAATGAAGAAATCAGACAGTACACCGCCAAGGACATAAAGGTTCTTGGCGGTCTTGAAGGCGTAAGGAAAAGACCCGCGATGTATATTGGATCCACGGACAAGGTTGGGCTTCACCATCTTGTCTATGAAGTCGTCGACAACGCCATTGATGAGGTTCTTGCGGGCTTCTGCCGGAATATAGAGGTTGTTGTCCACCCCGACAATTCTGTCAGCGTCATAGATGACGGCAGGGGCATTCCGGTTGATGAGCATCCCACGGAGCACAAAAGCGCAGTGGAGGTTATAATGACGACTCTCCACGCCGGCGGCAAATTCGACAGAAAATCGTATAAAATTTCGGGAGGGCTTCATGGAGTCGGAGTTTCCGTCGTTAACGCTCTTTCGGAATGGCTCGAGGTGCAGGTTTACCGCGAAGGAAAAATTTACAAACAGAAATACAAAAGAGGAGTCGCTGTCACGCCTCTCAGGACCGCGGGAAAGACGAAACTTCACGGCACCCACATAACTTTTTTTCCGGATAGGCAGATTTTCACGAAGGGAATCAATTTTGATTTCGACGTTCTTTCGAAACGTCTGAGAGAACTGGCTTTTCTGAATCCGAAAGTTTCCATAACGATAGTGGACGAAAGAGAGGAGGAAAAGAAACACACATTCAAATACGATGGGGGAATCGCTTCGTTTGTGAAGTTCCTGAACGAGGGGAAAAACCTTCTTCACGAAAATCCTGTTTATTTCATCAAGGAAAAAGACGATGTTGTCGTGGAATTCGCGCTTCAGTATAACGACGATTACAGCGAAATTCTGCTGTCCTTTGTGAACAACATTCACACAATCGAGGGCGGCACCCATGTGGCGGGTTTCAAATCGGCTCTGACAAGGGTTCTGAACGACTACAAGAACAGAAATTTTCAGGAAAAACTAAAAAAGGTGAGTTTTTCCGGGGATGACGCGAGAGAAGGGCTCACGGCGGTCATAAGTCTGAAGGTTCCCGAGCCGCAGTTCGAAGGGCAAACCAAAACCCGCCTCGGAAATTCCGATGTGAAAGGAATTGTCGAGACGGTCGTGGGTGAAGGCCTTCAGGTTTTTCTCGAAGAGAATCCTAAAATTTCGGAAATGATAATAAATAAAATCGCTATGGCGAATCAGGCGCGGGAAGCGGCAAGAAAAGCGCGGGAACTTACGAGGAGAAAATCGGCTCTTGAAATCGGTTCGCTTCCGGGCAAACTCGCGGACTGCAGCATCCGGAATCCGGAATACTGCGAGCTTTTTCTTGTTGAGGGTGATTCAGCAGGCGGGTCCGCAAAAGGCGGCCGCGACCGCAGATTTCAGGCAATTCTTCCGTTAAAGGGAAAAATTCTCAATGTTGAAAAATCGCGGCTTACGAAGATTCTTTCGAACGACGAAATCAGGGCGATAATCACGGCGCTTGGGACCGGAATCGGCGATGATTTTGACATTTCGAAACTGAGATACAGCCGCATAATAATAATGACGGATGCGGATGTCGACGGAGCGCACATCAGGACTCTTATTTTGACCCTTTTTTACAGGCATTTCAGGCCTCTTGTCGAAAACGGAAATGTTTATATTGCTCAGCCGCCGCTGTATATGGTAAAAAAGGGAAGTTTCCAGAAGTATTTTATTTCCGATGACGAACTTCACGAATTTTTTGTGTCTTCTGCCGCTTCGGACATAGCCATAAAACAGAAGATCGGCAAAAAAGAATCGGTTTTGAAACAGGCCGAAAACAAGAAATTTCTGGAAAGCGTTGTTCAGGTGAACAAATTTCTGAACAAACTCGAGCGCAAAGGCTTTAAACCCTCGGACATCGCCGAAATTCTTGCGATGAGTCCGGTTCCAATTGCCAAATTCGAAAAAAAGTTTTTCTACAACGAGGAGGAAATAATAACTTTCAAGGAAGAGTATTCCGAACAAAGCAACGACGAAACCGCGGATGGTTCGGTAATCCTGAAAATCATCAAGTTTCCGGAAGTCAAACTGATAGGAAAGGAACTGAAAAAAATTTCGTCCTTCGGCGTAAAGGTGGACGGCCGTGTCGACCGGTTCGAAAAACCAGTGATTATAGAAAGCAAAAAGGGCGCGCTGGAGTGTCTCAATTTCAAGGATGTTATGAACGCTTTGGAAGAAGTTGGAAAAAGTTCCGTATCTCTTCAGAGATACAAAGGCCTCGGCGAGATGAATCCGAATCAATTGTGGGAGACGACGATGGACCCCGTCACGCGGCATCTGATTTCGGTGAAACTCGAGGATTTTGTCGAGGCAGAGAGGATTTTTACCACTCTTATGGGCGGCGAAGTTCAGGGCAGGAGGAAATTTATCGAAGAGCATGCTCTTCAGGTGAAAAATTTGGATATTTGACCCGTTTTTTTCAAAGATCGGATGGAAAAAAGTGAAAGAGGAGATTTGAATGGCAAAGAACAAGGGAAAAATCACTGAAAAAATAGGAACTCTGAATCAGGACGAAAACAGAATAATTCTCAAAAATGTCGAAGACGAAATGGTTTCGTCCTACATCGACTATTCGATGAGCGTGATTGTCGGAAGGGCGCTGCCCGATGTGAAGGACGGGCTCAAGCCGGTTCACAGAAGAATTTTGTATTCTATGAAGGAACTTTCGCTTTTCCACAACAAGCCCTTCAAGAAAGCCGCCAGAATCGTGGGGGAGTGTTTTGTAAAGGGGACTCTTATCTTAACTTCTAAAGGATGCCGCCGTATTGAAGAAATTAAAATGGGGGATTATGTTTACACACAGGATGGAATTGAAAAAGTAAAACGACTTTTTATTATGCCTGAACGTCCTCTTCTTAAAATTACAACAGAAAATGGAGTTTTTAATATTTCAACAGAATCTCAAAAGTATAAAGTTATAACTAAAGATTTTAGATTTGTATGGAAAGAGGCAAAAGAACTCAAAAAAGGCGATTTTATAGTCGTAAAAGCCACTTATCCCGATATAAAAAAGAAAGTTTATATAGGTAATCTAAGTCGAAAAAAAGTTTTTTTAAATAATGA